>DUDC01000146.1:2326-3946 GCA_012959465.1 Planctomycetaceae bacterium | reverse complement strand
CCCATTGGCCCGGGCGGATCGTCTCCGGGACGATGCAAGATCAACCGTGCCACGTCATTGACGTCGCTCCGACGATTCTCGAATTGGCCGGTATCGATACAAAGGCTTTGGAAACAGATGTTGACGGTCGCCCGACTCTACCGGGTGCGAGCCTGGTTCCTTTCTTCCATCGTAACGCAGAAAGAAAGGAGCGGGATTTTTGGTGGTTTCACGACGGCCACCGGGCCGTACGTCAGGGAGATTGGAAGCTGGTCGCCGCCAAAGGTGAGGCGTGGGAACTCTACGACCTGACTCTCGACCGTAGTGAATCGGTTGATGTGTCCGCAAAATACCCCGACCGGGTAAAGGACTTTGCGGCAAGTTGGCGGGCGAAACTAGACGACTTTGTCGAACTGGCAAAACAATCTGACAATTGACGCGACGCTACCTTCGCCGCCGTTTCGCATCCTCAGGGATCGGACCCGCCATCGGCGGATTCTCGAAGAACTTTCCTTTGGCGACAAGACGGGGATCGTTCGTCTGTTTGAGTTCAGCTAGCAGGCGTTCCTTCAGTGAATCTCGCGTGGTTCGATAGGCGGGATCGTCGGCGACGTTGTGCATCTGATGCGGATCCGCGGCGATATCGAACAGCTCGATCATGGGTCGTTTCCCATAGGCGTTTCGGTATACATCTCGCCATTGCGGGTCTTTCCGATGCGAGACAATCCAGGCCTTTGTGGGTCCGGCGTCCTCGTCCGGAAGGGTCACAAACGTGTTTTGAGTCAATTGCTCGACCGTCGGTTCCTTGTCCGTATCCAATCGATAAGGGTCACCTAATGGAAACCGGTCGGGGCGGAAATTGATGATCAGCAAATGGTCTTTAGTTCGAATTGCCCGCTGGGGGTACGGCAAATCGCCTGAGCGGGCAATCGACACGTGCCGCTCTCGTCCGGTAAGGACATGATCACGGCCCGGGTCGGTTTGTCCCTGCTTCGTCGATTTCAAGACAGGCCAAAGAGACCTGGCCGTCATGACGGTCGGCACTTCACGATTGCCCGCCTCCAGGAATGTCGGCGCTAGATCGGGGAGAGTGACAAAGTCGTCAACGACTCGGTTGCCTTGAACGCCCGGACCTGAGATCGCTAGGGGCACGCCCGTACCGAAATCATACAGATTGCATTTGCCGTGAGGGAATCCTGGTGCGCCGTGGTCGCCACTGACAACGATGATTGTGTTTTTCAGTTGGCCCGCCATTCGCAACTCTTCGATCAAGACCCCCAAGGCTGTGTCGAAAGCCGCAACCTCGCCAAAGTAGTCAGCCAGATCCTCGCGGACGATCGGTACGTCGGGAAGGAATGGTGGAAGTCGGCCCTGTAGGTCATCGGGATTGAAACCCCACAACGCCTTGCCCGATCCCTTGATCCATTTGCGGTGCACATTGGTTGGGCCGAACCAATAGCAGAATGGCCGGTTGGCCTGTTGCCCGAGAAACTGTCGGAAGTTCTCGCGAACTTCGTCAAAAAGGACTTGTTTCGCCTCTTCAACGGACTTGCCATCCCCGACGTATCGCGTGACCATTTGCGAAAAGCCATTGAATCGTCCACCCGCCTTTTGAAACGCGAACTGATTTCCGCCATACGG
>DUDC01000146.1:1907-2268 GCA_012959465.1 Planctomycetaceae bacterium | reverse complement strand
ACCGATATGGTATCCGGAGTCCTTCAACAACAGTGGCCATGTCGGTATCGATTCGTCCCAAACTGCGCCCTGGAGTATAGCGCCGCGGCCAGTTCGCCAGAAGTGTTGGCCCGAAAGCAGGGAACTTCGGCAGGGCGTGCAGGAGGGCGCATTCACAAACGCGTTCCGAAACAACACACCACTCCGCGCAATCTTGTCAAAATTCGGAGTCCGGACGATCTCGTTCAGACAGTTCGGGCCGTCCGATTCGGCATACGCACCGGCGAAGCGTCCCCAATCGTCCGCAAAAGCGAACAGGATGTTTGGCCGTTGAACCTCTTCACTGCAGCGGGCCGCTGGAGGGCCGAGGCTGACAACGCTG
>DUDC01000146.1:0-1792 GCA_012959465.1 Planctomycetaceae bacterium | reverse complement strand
CCGGCACTGGCTCTGGACGAGCCAGCAATACAAGCACGAAGCACCAGCGAGTGAGTCTTTTGCCGCTATCGAGACTTTCTGCTTGCGCTTCGCGCTTGTGTTTGTTTTGAGTATTCGTAACCCCAAGCGTAACCGAGGGATAAAGTTTGACCCGGGCATCCGAATGGACAGCGCAGACAGGAGGCGGCCCGATGGTGTAAACTATGTGTTGGTCATTGGTTATACGTTTCCCGCCAAGACTGCCCCCCGATCGTGAGAAAGCGCGAAACAACTCCGTCACACCCGCGTGCTAGTTGCCCGCCAAGAAAGGCCCACCTTCAATGCCTAGGCAGTTTGCCTACCTGTTGGTCGCTCTCCTTGGGACGGTTTGTTGGGCCCGTGCCGACGAACCGAAAATCGTTCTCGCCCAACAGCAAGTTGAGTTTTTCGAATCGAAAATTCGGCCCGTGTTAGTGGAGCACTGCTACCGTTGTCACGGCGCGAAAGCGTTGGCAAAGGACCAGTTGAAGGGTGGACTACGTGTAGACACTCGCCAAGGCCTGCTCCTCGGTGGAGACAGCGGTCCCGCCATCGTGCCGGGCAAACCGAACGACAGTCCGATCCTGGAGGCGTTGCGCTACGAGACTTTCGAGATGCCACCCGACGGCAAGCTGCCGGACAGCATCATCAGCGATTTCGAAACGTGGATAAAGAACGGCGCGGCCGACCCTCGCGATCAAACCAGTTCCGCCCCACGTGCCGGACCGATTGATTTTGAAGCGGCTCGAAAACACTGGGCCTTTCGACCGCTACGAACGGACAGTATCTCGTCAATAGGTGGATCGGTCACAGGAATCGACGCATACATCAACCGAGAGTTGGCAGCGGCCAAGCTGCAGGCCAATCCGCCCGCCGACCGAAGAACACTTGTGCGGCGGCTCTACTTCGACCTGCACGGACTCCCGCCAAGCCCGCAAGAGATCGAGCGTTTCCTTAACGACAACTCGCCACGAGCGTATGACCGACTTGTGGACCGTCTACTCGCGTCTCCAGAGTTCGGTCGGCGGTGGGGACGGCACTGGCTGGACATCGTTCGTTTTGCCGAATCGGTAACTCTTCGCGGACTCGTACAGCACGAGGCCTGGCGTTACCGGGATTACGTTGTCGAATCATGGAATCGTGACCTGCCGTACAATCAGTTTCTCAAAGAGCAGATTGCTGGCGACCTGATGCCGTCCGACTCGCTGAAAGAGAAACGCCGAAAGCACGTTGCCACAACATTCCTCACTTTGACCAATGCAAATTTAGAGGACCAAGACAAAGAGAAGTTGCGAATGGATGTGGTGGACGAGCAACTTCGCGTGATAGGAACGGCCTTTCTCGGCCTGACGATCGGATGCGCCCGCTGCCACGACCATAAGTTCGATCCCATACCAACTCGCGATTACTATGCGATGGCCGGGATTCTCCGCAACACTCGGACACTGGAGGAAGGAAACGTCTCGAGTTGGTTGGACCTACCACTACCGCTCGGTCCGGCCGAGGCAGAACGGTACGCGGATCATGAGTCGCACGTGGCGGAAGTCAAAACACAAATCCAACAACTCAAGAAACGGGTCGGCAGCGTCACGGCTAACGCAGTCAAGCTGACGGAACTAAAAGGTGTTGTCATTGACGACGAGATGGCTCAGTTTCAAGGAGCGTGGAAACGTTCAACTCACACGCCGATCTATGTCGACAAAGGCTACCAGCATGATGAAAACAGCGGCCGCGGAACAAAGACCGCGACGTTTGCGGCCGGCCTTTCGGTTGG
>DUDC01000145.1 GCA_012959465.1 Planctomycetaceae bacterium | reverse complement strand
AAACCACTTTCGCAACATCGCGTTGTAGTCGCTCTTTCCAGATGGAGGTTTCAACATTTCATTCCTTGGAACTGCCGTATTGTCGTTGACTCTATTGTTTTCGTACAGCACCCCTGGTCACGCTGGTCACGCTGGTTGGCACAACCACATCGCACGAAATTTCCGCAGGTTTCGCGTCGCGCTGTGATTATCGTCGCCTTGCAGAAGCGGCGTTCGCAGTATAGCGTGGTGGACGACGCATTCAGAAGGAGATATCGATGTTTCGCGCCGCAGTAGCCATTGTCCTCACGTTGACCGTGTTGTTTTCTTTCAACACTCAATCTCACGCTGGCAAGTACAACAAGGTTCTCAGTGTTGGAGATGACGCACCTAAGTGGAAGGAGCTACCGGCATCCGACGGGTCATCGTACGGACCGGAAAAATTCCGTGATCGTCAAGTACTGGTGATCGTCTTCACTTGCAACAGTTGTCCCTATTCCGTCGACTATGAAGATAGGCTCGTCGCGTTTAGCAAGAAGTACTGTGGCCCCAAGGGAAAAGTCGGCCTGGTCGCCATCAACGTCAACAAGATTGAGGCGGATCGGTTGCCGGCGATGAAAGTACGAGCGGATCTCAAAAAATTTGGATTCCCCTACCTTTTCGATGAGTCACAAAAGATAGCGAGAGACTTCGGAGCTCTACGCACGCCTCAGTTTTTTGTGCTCGATAGCAAACGTCGAGTGGTCTACATGGGGACGATGGACGACAGTTCCAATGCTACTCGGGTGAAGAAAAAGCACGTCGAAAATGCTGTCGACGCGCTGTTGAACGGCAAGGAGATCAAGGTTAGCGAAACGCCACCTATCGGTTGCTTGATTCGCTTGGAACGCAAACGTCGCTGAGGTGTCATTGTTCACGACATGACGATAAATCGACAAACCCCGACTAACGCGTGCCGGCCGAAAGTGCGTGAAGTAATGCGAGCGATGCCCAGCTGCTAGCTGAGCACGAAATAAACTGATCTTTTTCGTGGGGGAAACCAGTTTCGTAGTAGGTTTGAAACGGTTTGCTGCGGCTGACCACGTGCCAAGAACCGTCTTCTTGTTGCGTATCCAACAGGAAGGCAGTTCCTCGTTGGAAAATGGCCTCATCGGCGCCCACGAATCTACCGGTTCGTAGAGCTACCAACACGGATCCAGTCGCATAAGCGTCGGATGTCAATTCACCGTTTTGCCGCCAGCCGCCGTCGTCCTGTTGTTCGGCTATGAGCTCTTTAGCAGCCGCTTGTAAGCGTTGTTTATCACAATCTAGAATTTGCCACGCTCGAAGACGGAAGACTTGGTCTTCGGTATCCTTAGGCTTGGCCGCTGCGAGCCAATTGACTAATTGCTGCTCGCGTTTCCGGATCCGTTCTTTCTGTGTGTCGGTCCCAAAATGTCTCATCGCCCGCAACGCCACGAAGGACGATGTGAACGGGCTCGCTTCCGACGGTGGACGCTGACTTGAAGATCGCCAGTGATCGCGGTCGGATTGGTATTTCAACAGAAACTCGACCACAGCGGTGGTCAGCTCATCTGCCGTTCGTCCTCCGGCGGCAAGCGCCCACAGGGCATACCCGGCCGTGTCTACTTTGCCGCCCTGCCCTTTTCCCTCGAGATAATTTTTCTTGCCGCGTTCGAGGTGTTTGTACGTATGTTCAACTTGTCTCTTGAGGTTGTACTGATCGACTTTAAAACCCTGCCGCTGGGCCTCAGCAATGACCAGTATGGGCATTGCCTGGTTGTGACAAGTGAAGCACGTGCGTTCGTCCGCCGAACCAGCACTAGCCAGCTCAAGGCGTTTGAGCGACTTCTCGATCGCCGTGCGAACTCGCTGTGGATCAATACGATCGGTCGCCGATTCAGCCGTGACGGCGCATGGATATGCGGCGACGAAGCAGACAGCCAGACAGGTAATGATGGTTGATCGGAGGATTAAGTGAACCATGCTCGTCCTCAGTTGAGTGGCGCTGATGTGTGGTACTGGTTTCGCAATTGCTTTTGAGCCGAACGCGCTAGCCTCGGGTCTTGTCGTTAGCATCGCGAGATCTTGCAAAACCCCAAGGCTAGCGCCTGCGGCTCAAGTCGCCAACAATACAAGCACGAAGCGCGAGCGAGTGAGTCATTTGCCGCTCTCGAGACTCACTCGCTAGCGCTTCGTGCTTGTATTCTCAATGCCCCAGTCTTTAATTTACTGGACGCTATTGGGCCAAGCCAGTGCCACGCATCAATGATAGTGCCTAGCCCACGCGATAGCCAAGTTCGACGAGCAATGCGGTAATGCGCTGTTGGTGGTTTCCCTGAATCTCGATGGCTCCATTTTTCTCAGTCCCACCAGAACCACAGCCGGTCTTGAGCCGGGCGAGTAACTCTCGGCGTTGCGCATCGGGGCCCATTAGTCCGTTCACGGTCGTTACCCGTTTTCCTTTCTTTCTTTTTTCGACTGCGATCCGCACACGCTGTTGGTTGGCAGGCACGAACGGTTCCGGTGGCTCTTCGTCTGGCGGGCAACAACATTCGGCTTCACCGCGACCACATCGACCGCAGAGCACTTCGTGTTCCCACGGCGTACCGTCTAACAAACCCATGACTTTCTCTCAGTTCGCGGGATCTAGGAAACGGCCACTGCGTGTCCTGTCCTAATCGACTCTTCGGCGGCCAAACAGAGCATCGTACTCCAGAGACCGTCGACACCCGTACAAGGAGGTGGCGTGCCGTTGCGAACGGCGGTTGCTACGGCGACAACTTCATCGGCCAATTCCAAGAGTTCGCCAGCCGGTTTTTGCAGCGTCTCTTGTTGTATGTTGTCTCCCAATCCGCAGGTCAGCTCGTATGTGGATTGATCGGAACGCGCATCCGCCGCAGACCAGCGAGCCCAAATCGTCCCTTCAGTACCGACAACTTTGCCCGTTTGGTGATGACCGAAAGCAGCTAGCGTTTGAGATACGACAGCATACTCATCGCCAGCGAAATCGATCAGGGCCGTAAAATTGTCATACAGATCGGGTCGAGTATCGTCGCGGGAGTTGCCTCGAGCTGTCACACTTACAGGCTCCCCGGCAGAGCCCATGTACCAACGGGCGAGATCAAAGAAGTGGATTGGTTCCTCCAGCACCCAGCTGCCCACTCGCTGCTTGTTGTAACGCCAACCCTCGGACCCTTGCCGATAGGGGAATCGTGACAGCTCGATCAGCGTGTATTGCGGCCGGCCGATCACTCCCTCGTCGATCAAACCGCGGACCCGCCCCCATAGTGATGACAATCGTAGTTCGTGCCCCACTGCCAGTGTCCGTTGTTTCTCTGAAGCAAGGGCGTTGAGTGTATGGCACTGCTCTACTTCCAGTGCCATTGGCTTTTCGAGCAAGATATGTTTGCCTGCCTGCAACGCAGCGTAGGCAATCTCGAAGTGGAGCCGGTTGGGAACGACAATGTCCACGATATCGATATCGTCGTGAGACAGAACATCACGGTAATCCGACAGAACCGCCACGCCCTCGTGATCGTTTGCTGCCGCCTGGCGGCTGGCCGCGGATCTCGCTGAAATCGCGATCAATTCGAGGCCGTCGGCTTGTTGGATCAATCGCGCGTGGTGCTGACCAAAAAGTCCATATCCGATGAGACCGTACCGTATCGGTTTCATGTTGTTTCCATCATGCAGGCCGGGTGATTAGCGACGTCGTCGCGGTCGTTTGTCTTTGCTTCCGCCTGTCCCCGGAGATCGTTGACGCGTATGATTCAGAGGTTTGGTCGGTCGAGAATTGTGAAAGATACCAGGAATCGGTCCATTGCGTTTGTTGACACTGCTGTTTCTGATGTTCGTCGTGACTCCCTTTGTGGAGCTGGCGCTGTTATTTCAGATCGCTGAACACATCGGTGGGTTGGAAACTCTGGGACTGGTGATTGTGACCGGAGTGGTCGGTTCGTTGCTTGCGAAGTCTCAGGGATTTCGGGTCTGGAACC
>DUDC01000144.1:19795-23946 GCA_012959465.1 Planctomycetaceae bacterium | reverse complement strand
GCCCGCTTGAATCGCTCGGATTGTCTTGGCGGCCACCACCGCGGGTGTCATGGCGCCGAATCGAAACGGTGAGGGAGCATCTTTCGTTCGCTCGCGACTAAAGAACTCGCTGCGCGTCGTGCTTGGACTGACCAACAGCACGTGAATCCCCACGTTGGCAAGTTCGCTGTAGAGCGCATCGGTGAAACCGTGAATCGCGAATTTGGTGGCGCAGTACTCGCTCTTCTCCGTTGCGGCAAAGTGACCTAGCACCGATCCGATGTTGACGATCGTTGGAGCCGTCTGTTGTTGCATGAGTGGTATCAACGTGCGAGTCAATTCGACTGGGGCAAAGAAGTTGACCTCGAACAACTCGCGCATGCAGGACTCGCTCGAAGATAGAAAGGGCCCGACTGCACCGATGCCAGCGTTATTCACCAGTAGATCCAGGCCGCCCCATTCTCTCTCGATCCACTCACCAATTCGCTCTCTTGTTTCGGCCGTTGCCACATCACCGACCAGGTACTTGAATTCTGTCGCCGAATGTTCCCGCTGCAGCGCCTGCAGACGATCTTCACGTCGTGCGACTACCAGGACCCGCGCCTGATGGGACGCGAATTGACGAGCGAGATGTTCGCCAATGCCACTCGATCCACCAGTAATCAGGACCCGGTTCTGGTTGAGAGATGGGCGTCGTGACATGGTCGCTCAGGCAACTTCTTCCACGTTATCGTGCGGATCGTCATCGACATCGATGTGCGTTTCCGGTGTCGACGGTGGCGAAATATGGTCCCGTATTTCTGCTTCCGGAAACTGAGTGGTCATTCGTCCGATGTGCTTTTCGCCCATGCGGCAATGCACCGTGACCTGTTCTTCGGAATACGACTTTGACAGCACTTCGCCCGAATCGGAAAGAAACGCTAACAGACGGCCATTGTCGACTCCTGTCGTCACGTCGAGGTCGCGAAATCCGCGGCTGAGCGCTTCACTGACGGCCGCTTTGAAGGAGTCGATTCCCTCGCCCGTTTTTGCCGAAACGGCTACCGCGTTTGGGTACCGGCATCGTGTTTTTTCCAGACGGCCGGCTGCGTCGGGCGCGTCGACTTTGTTCAATACCAACAGCGCCGCCTTTTCGTCGATGCCCAACTCTTCCAATACCGAATAGACGGCCGTTATCTGATCCAGCACGGCCGGATTCGAAACATCGGCCACGTGGAGCAACAGATTCGCCTGCCGAGCTTCTTCCAGCGTGGCCTTGAAACTGGCGATGAGTCGGTGCGGTAGGTCGCGGATGAATCCAACCGTGTCGCTCAGCAGGACGGGGCCCCAGTTCGGCAACTGCCAACGACGAGTCCTTGTGTCGAGGGTGGCGAACAACTTGTCCGCCGCCAGCACATCCGCTTCCGTTAGCGCGTTCATTAACGTGCTCTTGCCAGCGTTCGTGTATCCGACCAACGAAACGGTCATGTGGTTTTCTCGTGAGCGGACGAGTCGCTGTTTGCGTTTTTGCGCCTGTTTGAGCTCCGTGCGTAAGTCGTAAATCCGCTTCTCCACCAGTCGTCTGTCGATCTCAAGCTGTTTTTCGCCCGGGCCTCGCATGCCGACGCCCATGTTGTACCGCGATAAGTGGGTCCACATTCGCTTGAGACGCGGCAACGAGTATTCGAGTTGGGCCAGTTCCACAGACAGGCGAGCTTCATGAGTCTGGGCATGCGTTGCGAAAATATCGAGGATCAACTCGGTGCGATCGATCACTTTGACCGACAGGGCCTTTTCCAGATTCCGCGTTTGCCCTGGGCTAAGATCATTGTCGAACAGCACGACATCGGCCTCGGTATGCTCCACGAAGAGACGCAGTTCTTCAAGCTTTCCTTTGCCAAGGTAAGTACCGGCGGTCGGTTTGCCACGACGTTGAGTCATCGTGCCGGCGATTCTGAGACCGGCGGTTGTCGCCAACCCCTCCAGTTCCGCCAGCGGATCGTCATCGTCAAACAGTTGGTCGGGCAAGATCACACGCACCAGAACGCCCGATTCGCTCGCTAGGCTCTTGGCTCTTTCGACTTCGTACACTGTTTGGTTTCACCTCATGTTTGATCGGAAGTCGCCGCCGTGGAGACCCATCTCTATTGTACGTCATCCAACGAAAGCGGGGAATCGATCGCCAGGCCTCAATTCGCCCGCGGTCACGATTGTGGAGGACGGTAGGCGACGATCGATGGTCCGCCTGGCGGTGGTAATGCCTCCCGCCACCGCCTAAAGGGGAGACGCAATCGCTCGGCATCAAGTTCGCGGTCTTTTCTGAGATGTTTTAAGCGATCTTCGCCGGCCATCTGTATCAGTCGACTCTGCGTCAGCGGAGCGGCATCGGAATATTGTTCGCTCTCGAGCACATCGCACCACAGATAGACTCGATCGCCCGCATCCACTTGGGCAAACACCTGACAGCTGAGGTAGCCAATGCACGGATCGAGCCGCGGGAGACCAAACGAGTCTTCGTGCATCGACAGGCCGTGGAATTTGTCCACCTCTCGGCCTTTGTCCAGGCAAAATGACCAGTAGTGCTCCATCTGACCCGCTGTTATCTGGTGCAGGATCAGCCGCCCCGATTGTCGAATCAACTCGGTCGTGAAGTGATGCGGGGCCAGGCCGAGCATCATCCGTGGGGCCTGTGCATCAAGTGATGATTCGTTAACCCAGGTGGCGATGAGACCGCCTCTTCGTGCATCGGCCTTGGACGTCACAATCCAGACCGTCGGGTCGAGGTTGCGCAACAGGGATTGGGTGTCTTCCATCGACATGGAGTGGACTCGCAGTTTCGTTTGCTGGATGAAAAGGGGAATACGTTTGACACGCGATCTGCTGCTCCGTGTTCGCGACGAGTTGTCCAAATAGGGTTCGGGCGGCCGCGTATGCGGCCATCGCATGTAGCCGTGGGTAATCAACCCACGGACCGCGAAAAGGCGGCCTAGGCGCATCGCCGAGTGACTGGCGAAGCCAGTGCCACACATTCGGGATTCCACCGCCCGCCGAAGGCGGCGGCGTCATTCGTCCTCGAGGAGCAGTCGCGAAACGCAGAGTCGATTGAGGCTAATTCCGTCGCGACGAGCTTCGGCTCGCAGCGTTTCGTGAAGGGATGCGGGCACCCGTACGGTGATCACGCGTGTCGGCGGTTGGGCTTGTTGCGTCGACGATTCGCGAAGTACGGTCAGCATCCTTTGAATGCGAATATACGCTTCGCTTTCGGTGAACCGGGTCATTTCTTCATTGGTTGAGAAGAGGCGATAGGCCGCTCCGTCGATTCCCAGCACTTCGCGAAAGAAAATGCCCCAATCCGGCTGCTGTTCGAGCAGTGCGGTGGCAACGCGTTCGACTTCTCTCAGTTTCCGTCCAAAGGGTGTGATCTTGGTCGATTCAGTCATCGTTTCCTTTTTTCCTTGATCTGGGACCCGACCGGCAATCGATCGGTTCACAACGAAACGCCGGGGATGCGTCTGTGTGAATGGTGTATCCCAAGTCAAGTGATGCACTGATGTGCTTGCAGTGCATGCACTTAGGAAAAACAGGAAGAGATGCCTATTTCTTGTGCGGCCATGCCTGCCCAGGAGGCGGCGCGATACATGCCTAATAACCGCGCAACCCATCTTGTCTCAAATACTAAGTGTCCAAGAAGGCAAGGTTCGTAGAAAAGACGACTAAAATCACGTCCTAGGCGGGCGTTGGCGTTCGAATGCTGATTAAGGCAATGCACGCGAGTCTCATGCATTCGTGCCAACAGCGACTGCCCTTCGGGCAAAATCTCCTCGTAGACCATGGCCAGCATATCGTTTTCAAAACCGGGTTGACGTGTTCCGATCCGCATCGCTTCCCGCCGTCTCACCGAGTTTCAACCGCTACTTTATACATCTTCGTCCAGCGGTTATCATTGCCTCTCCAGTGTGAATTGCACGCGCCGGTTTTTGTCCGGCACAACGCCAGATCACACCAACGGGGCCGTAGCTCATTTGGGAGAGCGCTGCGTTCGCAATGCAGAGGTAGAGGGTTCGATCCCCTTCGGCTCCACTTTTCTAAGCCCAGCCCAGGACGCATTTTACGTCTATCTCACGGCCAGCGTTGGACGTGCTGAGGCCTTCGATTTGGTGTCACGCTGACACCATTCATGCGAGGTCTCTGCC
>DUDC01000144.1:18009-19773 GCA_012959465.1 Planctomycetaceae bacterium | reverse complement strand
AAATTACCGAAGTATTGCGAGCACAAAGCGTCAGGTCGTGCTTTCGTCTACCTTCCCCTCGGACCCGGCAAACGGAAGCGGGTCTATCTTGGCGATTACAACTCGGCCGAGTCTCTCGCCAATTACGACAAGGTGGTCGGCGAATGGATGGCGACCAAGCAAGCTCCTCAGCGAGTCGATACTGGACCTACGGTCCGAGACATCGCGGAGCGGTTTAATCAAGACAATTACGGCGATCGTATGTCGGGAAATAACTGCCGCTCACATCCTGTTGGTGGGAAGAAGCCGAACGCGTGGGGTCTGTATGACATGCACGGGAACGTGTGGGAGTGGTGTCAGGACTGGTATGAAGAAGATTATCCGAGCGGTGCGGTAACCGATCCGACGGGGCCGTCTTCGGGCTGAAACAAAATCGCGGCGAACGAATAGGGTTAGAAGGTTCAGGACTCTCAGCCATCAATCATCCTTCGGCCACAGCGACAAATCCCATTTCGCTACGCCCATGTGATAGCGTTGATGCCAGGGTAGGCCGTGGGCAGCCCATTCTGGGCTCTTGGGGCCGAAGTAGTAAGCGGTGAGGATGGAGCCGTCATCGAGTTGGATGCTTGACGGGTAACCGCAGTCGGTCTTGCGCCAATCGCGCGCTGCGGAAGAGATTAATACGACAGGAATGGACCAGGTCTTGCCTGCGTCACTGCTCATTCGCAAGACGACACCGAAGAGGCCTGGAATACGACTGGTGAAAGAGCAGAGCAGACGACTGTCTTTCAATTCAACGAGGTGGGCATTCTCCTGGCCTTGAGGAGCGATGAGTTTGGGTTCTGACCAGGTTTTACCCTCGTCGTTCGATCGGATGAGAATTTCTCCGCTGCCGTGCGGCAAAGCACCGTCCATCCGGTCGCGGCAACTGGTACGACCGACGGCAAGCCAAGTGCCGTCGGAGTGACGAAGGATGTGCGATTCGCTGACATCATCGGCGGTCAGCTGTTCGTTGTCCCAAGTTTTGCCTCCGTCAGCACTAAAGATGGCAATGGCCCGGCGACGTGTGGGTTGGTCACCAAATTTACGATAGGCGGGGCAAACCAGACGGCCGTTGGGCAGCGCGAAAATGTCGCCGTGTGGTACGACATCGATGTTTAGGAGTTTGCGATCCCAAGTTTGGCCAAGGTCTTTTGAGATGCAGCGTTGCAACTTGAGGAAGGGAAGCTTTTGTCCCTTGTGGTAGCCACTCACCAGCGCAACCAGATGACCGTCGGCATTCAGTCCGACGGCGTGGTTCATGCGGATGCCATTAGGCTCTTCGGGATGATTCGAAGTCTTGCTACGAAACGTCCAGTTGATTCCTTCGTCAGCGGAGATCCAAAGTTCGACATCGCTGTCGTCGCCGTAGCCGTGGCTGGGATGGTTGTAGATCGCGGCGGCGATTTCGCCGTTAGGCAGTTTGGTCAGGTTCGGCCAAAGTCCCTTGTTGTCGATGCCGACGTAGAATTGCGCGCCCGGCAGCATTTGGCAGCCGTTCATTCCTTGAGTGACGAGCGGGCGATTGGTGGTGTCGCCAGCAGCGACAGAACACAGCGCAGCGGGAACTGCGGTCGCCAGTGCGGCGTTTCGGATCAAGGTGCGTCGACTGATGTTTTTGGACGGCTGATCATTCATGTGGTGGTTCAATCCATAATGCAAGGGTTGTATTGTCGAGGTCCAGCCCGATTCCTGACACCTTTGTTTCCCTCTGTCCGGCTCACCTGCAGCCAGGATAAACGCGTC
>DUDC01000144.1:4097-17999 GCA_012959465.1 Planctomycetaceae bacterium | reverse complement strand
CGAATCGAGTTAGAAGGGACAGGACGGAATCTCTCTTACAAACTTTAGGCAACGTTGACATCACTGCTCGTCTGCAACGCGGACATGCAGTCGCGCGGTTGCGGTGACGCCGTCCTTCCGGCTCCGCTGAACGCGAACGAGGTAATCGCCCGGCTGCTGATACGTGTGGTCGGTGATGGCGTAGCCGTCTTTCGCGTGTCGGTCGGCACTTGCGTTCGATTTTACCGTGACGAGCGGACTTCCGTCGCCAAAGTCCCAAACCTCGCTCCCATCCTCATTGCCGAATGAACGAACTTTGAACGTGATCGACTCGTTGACTTTGTTGTTAAACGTTGGCCAATAGGCGGCATGGATTCGCGGCACATACTCATCCGGCTTTTTCGGATCGAGAACGTGCACCTCGGCAAAGTCAAAGGCAACATTGCCCGCTGTATCCGTCACCTTCAGGATCTCACTGAACAGGCCCGGCTGATTGTAACTTCGAGTGACGCTCGATCCCAAGGCGGTTGTTCCGTCCGAGAACGTCCACTCATAATTCCGAATGCTGTCCGTCACGCTCCAGGACTTCGATCCGTCCAGGGTCGCATCTTCACCAGCCATCAGAAAACTCTTGCGGCGCGTGTTGGCAACCAGTTGAGGCTTGTACTGGTTGCGGTAGGCTTGCCAAAGAAACGCATAGCCGGCCTGCGTCCCCCACTTTCCGGACGGCTGGCGACTCTTGATTTCAAAATGCAGATGCGACCAGCCGCCGCTGGCTCCTTTTTTGCCGAGCAGGCCGATTTCTGTTCCCCGATCGATCACTCGTCCAGGCCGAATCGTGTTGTTGATTGTGTCCAGATGGCTGTAGCGGTAGTACCAGCCTCGTGCATCCAGCAGGTAGACCACGTCATACCGCGCTTCTACCGGAGTGTCCCGGCGGTGTTCTTCGAGCACATCGTCACCAACGGATACTACGAGTGCGTCTGTTGCGGCGATGACTTTGACCTGGCGTTCCGAACCGCCGATGTCCAGACCGCTGTGATAGTAGATCTTCGGCAGAATCTTTGTCCCGCCGTCGACGGGTTCATTATCAAACCACGTGCGTGTCGCAAACCACCGTTGGTCGACGGGATAGATAAGCGAGCCGGGGCTGAGCAGCGGAGAGTCCGCCGGCCACAGACGCAGCCTCGCATCCTTGTCCAGCCCCCAGAAACTCGGAGTTCCGTTCGAGTTGTACCCTTTGGTTATCGAACAGTCGATCTGCACTCCGGCAACTCGGCGAGGCAGATTATACATGCCCGATTCGAGCGTGATTTCCTCGCCATCCACCGTCACGGTTACCATTGCGCTGCGCACTGCCTGTCGGATGCGGTCACGCGTTTCACGCAGCTTCAGCAGTTTGACTTCAACACGTTCACCGTTGCACAGTTCCAACTGCTTGGTATCGCCCACATTAAGGTCGACAACGCGCACGAGAGGCTGCTGCAGTGCAGCCGATAGCTTCTGCGGTCTGGGTTCAGCCGCCCCAAGAGAATCAGCCGCAAGACAACAGAGAATCGGGAACACGAGGATTGTTTTCGTCATGGTGGACTTGTCTCAATCCGTTGGAGGAGCAGTGAACTTCTTTGCTCAGTATGGAGAGTCCTGACCTGCCCCCGGAAATGCTGCTACATCCTCAGTTCTCGTTTTCAGATTCTACCGCTTTTTCAAGTACACTTCCACTCTCTCGCGACACGCTTCCCAGTCGCGCCTCATGTCAACGTGGCCTTCGAGAGATGTTGTTCAATGACACTCGCACCGTGCTGCGGCCATCCGTGTGAATCAGATCGGGTAGACCGTCGTCGTTGAGATCGGCGAGGATGACGTGATGGGTGTTGCCGATCATCGGCCTGCGGCCGGGAGAGGATTCTCTCACTTAACATGGATCACCTTTTTAGGGGAGGGTTTCATGTTCATGAACGAACTCCTATCGATCGGAGAAATCGTCGGAAGGAATATGAGGACCGCATTGTAAATCTCTATTACTTGTCTCGACTTTACTATAGATGAAGATCGGTCGCATGCTGGCCGAAATTCCCGTAACTGGAAACTGGATTGCCGATTAGCGTATACTAACCCGACTTCAGCCTCACTTCGATTTTTCACCATCGACTAAGAATACAAACAGGAGTCCAGACAATGAGATTCGGCTCAATGTGCATTGTTATTGCGGTCTCGCTGACCGCGGCGCTGACAGCTATTGGTGCGGAGAACATCGCGCCCGTACGGGTGGGGTGCGGACTGATGACTTTCGATACCGTACCCGGCTGGGGACTCCGCCCCGACGGGAAATCGGCATTGGGCCCGACGCACGGCGCCGTTGTCATCGACAAGGCGGGTCACATCTATACGAGTGCCAGGGCAGGGATCTTCGTATTTTCGCCGGACGGCAAAGTAATCCACTCTTACTTGGGCGCGGACTATTCCAATATCCATGACATGGAGATTCGGCAGGAACCTGCCGGCGAGTTCATTTATGGAGCCCGCAATGCCGATGCTGAGGGGATCAAGTTCGACATCGGGAATGGCGACATCGTGCTGAAAATGGGTCTTCCTAAGGAAGCAGGTCTCGGCTCGATCAAGTTTAATCCGACCGCGATCACCGTTGCTCCCAATGGTGACATTTTTTTGTCCAACGGTTACGCGAGCAATCACATATTCAAATTCGACAAGAGCGGAAAATATCTGCTTCACTTCGGCTCCAAAGGAAACGGCCTCAAGCAATTCAATACGGCCCATGGCATGACACTCGACACGCGCTATGACCCTCCCCGCCTTTTGATTTGCGATCGGAATCACCTCCCCAAGGGTCGTCTACTGCACTACGACCTCGATGGTGAGTTCATCGGGGAGGTAGTGACCGGCTTGGGAATGCCCACGTCGGCTGCCGTCCAGGGCGACTACGTTTGCGTCCCTGACTTGCATGGACGACTCGTGATTCTTGACAAGAGCAACACGATCATCTCAGTACTTGGTCACAACGCCGATCCGAAAAAGAGAGTGAACTTCAATGTACCGCAAGAGCAATGGATTGAGGGGGTCTTCAGCGGCACACACGGCGCCTACTGGGACAAAGATGGCAACCTGTACGTACAGGATTGGAACGTGTCAGGACGCATCATGAAGCTGGTGCGAGTCGAGTAAGCGCTCGCCGCGAAGTCCTCCGGCAGGCCGCTAGCTGAACGCAACGCGATCAAAATGCCAAATTGGCTGGATCGCATATCAACACCGCCTCAGATTCTTTGAATGGGTGATTGAATTGGCGGGTTTCCAGATGGGTCATGAAAAAACGATCGATCGGCACCATTTGCCGATAGGTCGCGACGGTGCGAGTCATGTCATACTCGCAAGCTAAAGCTCTGGCCACATCCTGATTGAATGTGGCAGAGACAAACGATCGTTTGGTATTACCATGCCGAAGAGGACCGTCGCAATGAAGGGTGCGGGGCGCTCGAATCCGTTTTGAGAGAACACCTCTTGCACAAAGGCCATGCGTTTTAGTATGTGCTCGCCGCGTCGCTGTTTGGTCCACGGTTCGTCAAAGAATTTCGGTCACGAACAATTCCGCCGTCAAGCGGTGAGAGTCCTATTTCGGCTAGAATAATTCGAAACTCCTTGATCAACTCTCCCGATTCACTGTTGCTCGCCCACTGCGTCGCGAATCTCTCCTCCATGTCGCTCAGGCCTAGGAATGCCATGTAGGATTGCAGATCTTGGAAGAGCAGGGTGATACCGTCCAGCGAGCCGGGTTGAAAGGGGGCTGCCGGGCTCGAAGTCTGAGTCCGGTGTCATATCGGCGTTGCGTTGGTAAATCGTTGGCTGCGTATTCATGACACAAGCTTACATACCTTTGACGCGGCCCTCTACCGAAACTCGCCCTTAAGTTAGCGAGACACCTCCTCGCTGACACTTCGAGCTTCGAAAAAAAAGGCCGCTGAGCGCTGGTAGAAGCGAACGTCGAAATCGCGTATTCTGAAGCGTTGGTTTTTTGGCGCGATCTAATTGCGTTAAGATGTGTCAAGAATATGGCGTTGACTGGATCGGGCGATCGCTGGTCGGCTTTGGCCGTCGAGAGGAAAGTCCGGGCTCCAAAGGACAGGGTGGTCGGTAACACCGACCGGTCGTGAGACCAGGGAAAGTGCAACAGAAAGTAGACCGCCTCGGGAAACTGAGGTAAGGGTGAAACGGTGCGGTAAGAGCGCACCAGCGGCCGAGGTGACTCGGTCGGCTAGGTAAACCCCACTCGGAGCAAGGCCAAACAGAGGGGAGGTTCGGTCCGGACCATTCGACTCTCGGGTAGGCTGCTTGAGGCGACGAGCAATTGTCGTCCTAGATAAATGGTCGCCACGTTTTTGCTTCGCAGAAACGTACAGGACCCGGCTTATCGATCCAGTCAGCCATTTTCTTGTCTGCGCCGAAGGCGCTAGCCTCGGGTTTTTCAATTCCGAATAATGGGCAAATCCGACGCTAGCGAGCTCGGCTCGGATGCAAGATGCTGGCAAAGCCAGCGTCTTGCCTACAGCCCTAGGCTGTCGCGATATTCCTTCGCAGCTGTGTTAGGCAATTCTTCGTTGAGGATGGTTTCCCATTGCTTGGCGACTTCTCTGAGTGCTTCCTCGGCTGTTTTCTCGCCGCGGATGGCTTGCGCCAATTCCTCGGACAACGCCATGGTCAATCGTTGGCTGCCACGAAGACGCGGCACCATGACACTCTGCTGATGCTCGAGTAGGTCGGCTTGCACACGAATGTACTCATCGCTGATCGAGTCGGGGACGCCGCGGGGCGCCCAAAGCGCGGCGGCGCCAACATGTTCAGTGCGGTACGCGGCCGTATGTTCACTGGCCGGCGCCACTTGGTCGCTCCAGGTGCGGCCCGCGAGCCAGATGAGCATATTGACTGCCGCAAGTCGATTTTTTGTACGTTTCGCAATCGAGCCAATACGACCTCGGGTCGCCAACAGCGGGATGTGAGGAACGTTGTCTTCGCGTATGTCCCACTGCTTCAGTCGCCGGTCATAGCTCTCCAGTGTTCCGGGTAGGTGCGTCACGGAGATCTGGTTCCAGGCGACTGAATCGAAAGTTCCGACCGGTTCCAGGTAGCCGATCGCCATGGCACAACGACCCTCCAGTAGTGCGTCGACCGACTGTTCGGCATTCATCGACAACATGTTCGGCGCGACGACCTGGAGCATTTCCTCGGCCGCTCGAATAAAAGGCGCCTCAGCGATTCGCGGCGCCATCGTCCGAGAATCAAATAACGCCGTAAGCGTACCGGAATGGGAAACGTATCCAGCAGCTCTGGCAAGCAACATGTCGGCGGCAGCCGGGCCCGCCAACGGTTCGATCGTTGCCTGCCAATTGTCTACGCTTGTCGTTGTAGCCGAGGCGGCCGGTCGCTTTTCAAAGTGCTCAACCAGCTCGGTGTATTGTTTCCATGTTTCTGGTGGCGACACTTTTGCCGCGGAAAACAAATCGTGACGATAAAACAGTGCCGGCACCGGTGAGCCGAACGTGACTCCGTAGGTCTTTTCGTTCCAATTGCACTCTCGTAGACGCAGCAGACTAAAGACGTCCAGCCAACCAAGGTTGTCGTCGTCTAACTCTTGTGAGGTGAATGGTTGTATCCAGTTTCGTTGCGTCAGCTCGCCAATCTGACGAGGCGCGTAGATCACCAAATCACCCTCCCAGGACCTGTCGTCTCGGAGGAAATCGTCACTTGTGACGTTCAATACGGTCAGTTTGCTACGTTCATCACCTTCGAGTTCCCAACGTTCTTGAATCGCCGCGCAAATTGCCGGGTCGTCGATCACGATGACGACCAAATCGACCGGCCGAGGCGTGACGATTTCTTTTTCAGTTTCCGACGGTCGGCATCCCGACAGAAGAATAGTGCAGAGGACGGCGTAGGGAACGGTTCGAATGAGGAGGGTCATCATCGGCGATCTCGCGTGGCAGCATACAAAAGCCAAGTTGAATAGGTTTCTACGCAATGGAGCTGTGCTGAGTTCATCCCGAACCTCCTGAGAAGCTCTGCCAGATCTCGGCCACCAATTCGAGCATCATCGCCGTTGCTCCCCAAATTTCCCCACTCGGCGTGTTGTATAGAGGTGTATAGAACTCTAGTTCACCTCGTCGGATCAACCGTCGGGACGGTTGAAGTTCGCTCAACTGGTCGAGCGTGAGCGACAAAGCGCAATCGACTTCGCTTGGGTTTGGCTGAGTCGTGGGAACCAGCGGCGAGAAGGCGAGTACTGGCACCACCCAGTGGTGACTGGCGTAGACGTACAGGCCCGGCAGTTCTCCAAGGACGTAGAGGGGCGATGGAAGATCGCCCAATTCCTCGCTCCATTCTCGTATGGCACACTGGTCATCGCTTTCGCCCGGTTCGCGTCGGCCACCGGGAAAACAGATCTGGCCGGGGTGGTCGGGCAAGTGTGCGGCGCGGCGGGTAAGTGTTAACTCCCACTCGCCCAAGTACCATGCTTCGTTTGGCGGCTTGCTTTCAGTCCGAGCGGACGTGGGCGACAACAGCATCAGCACGGCCGCGTTACGGAAACCCAACGGCGGAGGAACATGGTGACGCCCGTAGGTGAGTTGGGGAGCCATGCGACCGGGATATCGCCACGACCGATGAACGTGCTGACTCAGTGATTCCAGCCAGGCATCATTCGTCACGAATTTCACCATCCGTCAGAACTTGGAAAACTTGGAAGTATGGATTGGAATTGGTGCGATTCGGATAGACTCGCCGAAATCGTCCTGGGTCGAGACGTCGTGAATAAGTTCGCCGACGGATCAGGATGTAGTCGGCCCCAAATCGGTCGGCCAGTCGCGTCAGGCGTGCATCGGAGTGTTGTCCAAGGCCACTTTTTCTGACGTTGGGAGGGTAAAGTTGCCTAATGCGTTTGTTCCATTCAACGATTGAGTTCGCATCCTGGGGAATATCTTTCCAATTCGCGATTTCACCGCGTTGAGCATAGAGCTTGAATGTTTGTTGGGTCCAGGGAGTCATGAACAGCGAGTCGCTTGGCGTATGGTCCCCAATCCAATCGCAACAGCTGCGCCAGGCGTGATACTGTGCTTCGCCATACCGCTCGTCTTTCATGCGATGGAGCAGTGTCTGTCGATCGGCCGCTGGGATCTGTCGTGCCGTGCGGGACTCACGGTGACTAACCCACCAGGTAAGCGGCCCCCAAACGGCGATCACCAATAAAAGAGTTGCCCATTTGGGATACCGCAGTTTGAGATGTTGATGCCAATGGAGGATCAACATGGCTGCAAACAATGGGATCGCGAAGTCAGCCAGACGATACCAATAGAATCGTAAAATCGATGCGGCCCGATCGAGGTCCCGCAACAGCGCTTGGTCGATCGCCAGACCCGCCAATGCGATCAACGTCGCGCCGAGCGCAAATCCAGCCAAACGCCGTACTGACCGTTGCTCGCGTAGCGGCCATGCAACGGCGAAAGAGAGGCATGCCAATATTATCAACCTCAATTGAAACCGCGGCGGAATACGATGCACTGCCAAATGGTGCGGAAGCCGCTCGTAGACATAGATCTGATTTGCGGCGACGGTGACCTCGGCTGTTGCAGTTGTGGTATTCAGGGCCGGGACGAGTCCCAGCAAGGCTATTGCGCCGCCGCCCAGTAATCCGAGCAGCATTTTGCGAATAGGGATGCGTTCCTTGCCGGAAAAACTCCATGCAACCAGCCCGGCAATGACACTCCAGCCCCCTACCAATACGTGGAACGCCGACGCCAGGCCCAGTAGGAGCCAGGTTCGGTTCCAGTTCCCACGGCAGAGGGATGCGAGGCCGAGCAGGACACATCCATAGGCAACGCCTTTCGCCTCGGCGCCGCCCACCACCCATTCCCCGGCCATATGGAAATTCATCATCAGCAACGTGAACAAGCCGATTGCCCAAGCCCCGCGGAACAGGCCCGGACTGACCGTCTGGACTAATCGCGACATCGACCAACTGAGGAAAGCCCAAATACCAATGCGCAGGACCCAGGCGGTCGTGGTCAAGGGGAGCCAGGCCGTCAACCAGCCAAGGGACCAGTAAAAGACGAGGTGCGTGTCGGCGGATTCAAGAAAGATATCACCCTGGCACCAATCGGTCTGCCAATAGTGTTTGGCTTTGGCCAGATAGTGGGCTTCGTTGACGTCGGGAACTGAACCGCCAGTCAGCAGATAGCAAAGAGCAACTCCCAACACCAAATCACACACGGTGGCCAATAGAGTTGGTCGGTCCGCCAGCTGTTGACTGCCCGTATCTGCGATTTGATGATCGTTGTTTGCAACTTTTGACATGTTGGCCATTTCGGGATAACGGACCTACCTACGCGGTGTGTCCCTGCTCGGTCGCACTTGCCAAATTCGCCGGACGTTGCTCCTGCTTCCGTTTTCGACGACGAAGCGTGACGACGGCTCCGCTCATTACAACGAAGGTGATAGTCCCGAGGAACAAGATTCGATTCTGGCGATTGTAACGCAACATGTAATAGCCGAGTTTGAAATACTCCGATAGATAGGCTTCGGTCCCGCGGGGCGAGTGCCACCAGGTTTCTGCTGAATGGTAGTCGGCCGGAGCCGAAACAAACTCGATCTGAGTCATGCGATCCTTGAGAACTTGACGGAAGGCCCATGTGGAGCGGCGGGTATGGTAGTCATTGGTGACGACGATCAGGCGGCAATCGGCGTGCTGTTTTTCAAGAAACGTCCCTAACGATTCGGCATTGGAAAACGTACTGTCATCATGCAGGTTGGGCAACTCGATAATTTGGTCGCCAGCGATGCCTTGTGATTGAAGGATATCTCGACCAATGACATGTTGTGCTTTAGACGCATCCTGACCGTATAGCTTTGACGGGATCAGGACAGCGGTTGGTGCATAGCCTTTCTTTACCAGACCGGCCACCACAAAAGCACGAGTTGCTTCGTGCCCGGGAAGCAAGACCACAAAATCGACCGCGTGCGGGGAGCTGCCCGTATCGAGGTGACGACCAACAGCGATCAACAGCGGTCGACGAATGACGATGATTCCGGCGACAATCAGTAGGGTAAACAGAACGAGTTTTCTGAAACGTCTCATGGTAGTCGCTCAGCGGTGGGTAGCACGTCGAGCCATTCGGCTTCGTCCCATCGGGGCCCAGTCGCGCCTTCGCCAAGTATTCGCCAGTAGCCCCACCGTAGCAACTCGCGACTAAACGCTTTGACCCCGATTGTGCTGCGATGCCATTGGTCACTTTCGAAATGGCTCGACGGCAAGCCGATGATTTGGATTGGGGCGTGCTTCGCCCCATCGGTCAAATGTTGCTCGATATACCGTCGGACGTCCAAGCACTCGACAAGCACACCCACCCTTTCAGCGGAGTTGGAAGTTGCCCATTTGACGACGGCAACGTGATTCAGGTCCACGGCGAGTGTGCCCCGAGGTATCAGCAGTAGGTCGGATTCGGAAACTCCCAATTGCAGTAGAATCTCACGAGATTCTTCGTGCTTGGGACGACGGACACCATATTTCGCAAGCCGGCTGGGCGGGGCTTCGACTAGTGCCAGTCGGGAATTCGGTCGACTTTTTACCCAGTCGGCTGCCAGCTCAAAGCGCTCATTGCCACCCGCGACAATCAACACAGTCACGTCTTCATCGATTGTGCCGTGGTCGCCGAGCAGCCAAGTGCTTTGCGTCAGAAGGGGGCGGGCAAACAAAAGCAGGCCAAACACACCGGTCAACAGCGCGAAAATTCCAATCCGACGTGTTTTTCGTGAGAAAATGCTCACTGCTTGCATCTCTTGCCGATCCTGGATGGCGATTTCCTTGTCGTTTTGGTTACCGATACGTAACCTGGTCATCACCGGAGTTTTTGTTTCGTGGCACTGAGTGGTCACCCACCATCGTCTCACGCGAAGGTCTGCCAACTCGTGTCACGTAACCAATCTCGTGGGGCCCCCATACGTTCTATCGTAGTCGAGGATCCGCTTTAGGTAGGAGAAAGCCGGCGAGCGATGCAAAAGCCGCCTGATGATACCACTTTCAGTTACTGGCAGGGACCGCTATCTTGTCCATCACTGTTGTGTCTGTTCAAAAGGAGAGAATGCCGTGTCGATCGTGCGGGCGGGAATACTCGGTGCTACCGGTTATACTGCAGTTGAATTACTCAAGATCCTCTTGCGACACCCTCTTGTCGAGGTCGTGTTGGCAACTTCCCGGCAGGATCATGGCAAGCCGCTCTCGGAGGTCCATCCTCTACTCGCCGGTCGGACGAGTTTGCAACTTGAAAATTTTGAGGCCGCCGCGGCTACCAAAGCATGCGACGTGGTGTTCAGCTGTTTGCCGCATGCTGCCTCGGCGACGAGCGTCCAGCCGTTGGTCGATGCAGGCATCCATGTAATCGACTTTAGTGCCGATTACCGATTAAACGACGTGGCCACCTACGAGACTTGGTACGGCGGCGAGCATCCCGATCCGACGCGTGTTGGGCAGGTTCCCTACGGGCTTCCCGAGTTATTCGCGGATGAGATTACGAACGCCAAGCTGGTCGCCAATCCCGGTTGTTTCCCAACCTCAGCGATCTTGCCGTTGGCACCGTTGTTGTTGCACGAACAAATCCAACCGCAGGGTATTATCGTCGATGCGAAGACCGGTGTGACTGGCGCCGGGCGGACTCCCAAACAGGCGACCCTCTTTCCTGAATGCAACGAGAGCATTGCAGCCTATGCGGTCGGGACTCACCGGCACGGCCCAGAAATCCGCCAGATCCTTTCCCGGCGGACTGGAGTGGACACCGATCTCATCTTCATTCCGCATCTCGTCCCGATGGACCGTGGAATTCTGTCGACGATTTACGCTCGGCCCATGAGAGGCGTGTCCGCGGAGCAGGTAATGGAATGTTGGCGTGAGTTTTACGAGGGCCAACCATTTATTCGCGTGGTGGACCACTTACCGGCCACGAAGTTCACCTCGGACACGAATTATTGCGACCTCGCCGCACGTGATGTTGAGGGGACACTCGTGTTAATCGCATCCATTGACAACTTGGGGAAAGGAGCTTCAGGGGCGGCGGTCCAAAATCTCAATCAAGTCATGGGATGGGATGCGACGTTAGGTTTCTGATTTCAATCCGGTTCGAAACAAAATAACGTGGTTTGGTTTGGAGTTGTCTGTGGAACTTCCTGATGGATTTCAATTCGCCGGCGTCCGAGCGGGGATCAAAGAGACCCCAGGCAAACTGGACATGGCCTTAATCGTTTGCCCCGACGGAGCGACGGCCGCCGGTGTCTACACTCAAAACCTCTTTTTTGCAGCACCCGTGCGGTGGGATCGTCGGTGTACGCCCAGTGAAAACGTCGTTGCCATTATCGTGAATTCGGGTAACGCCAATGCTTGTACGGGACATCGTGGCTGGCAAGACGCAGAACGAATGGCTGAGGCGACCGCTGCTGCTTGTGGTGTTCAACCAAATCAAGTCTTGGTCATGTCCACTGGCGTGATTGGCGTTTTTCTGCCGATGACGCAAGTTGATGAAGGCATTGCTAAAGCGCATGCGACATTGGGTGCCACGTTGGATGATTTTCGACACGCTTCGGAAGGAATTCTGACCACAGACAAGGGTAGCAAAACGGCTTTTCGGTCGGTTGAATTGACCAATGGTACCCATGTTCGCCTGGCCGCCATGGCGAAGGGTGCGGGGATGATCGGACCCAGTATGGCGACGTTACTGGGCGTTGTCTTGACCGACGCAGCACTCACTCCTGGGGATGCTCAAAGTGCTCTTACAGATGCGGTCAACGTGAGCTTCAATTCGATCAGTGTTGAGGGGCACACCAGTACGAACGACACGATCTTGCTGATGGCTAGCGGGAAAAAGACGGCGTCACCCTTGGTCGGCGAGGACCTTGCTCGGCTGAAAACGGCTCTCTCGGACCTCTGTATTGAATTGGCGAAAATGATTCCCGATGACGGAGAAGGAGCAACTCACCTCATCGAAATCGAAGTGACTGGATGCCGAACCACCGTCGACGCGGACAGAATTGCCAGGACAATCGCCAATAGCGCGCT
The DNA here is from genome assembly GCA_012959465.1 of Planctomycetaceae bacterium. Lineage (GTDB taxonomy): Bacteria > Planctomycetota > Planctomycetia > Pirellulales > Pirellulaceae > UWMA-0346. The sequence goes on along the minus strand of DUDC01000144.1, from coordinate 5,917 downwards.
AGTGAAAACGGCCGTCACCGGCGGTGATCCGAACTGGGGGCGTGTCATGTCGGCAGCCGGTTATGCCGGAATCGAATTCGACGTGTTACAAAGCAGCTTGTGGATCAACGACACCTTGATATTCTCGCAGGGCAACCCTGTGGAGTTCGACGAGTCAGTGGTCAGCTGTTCCATGAAGTCGAATCGAGAAACGAAACTGCGAATCCAAATCGGAGAAGGTGAAGCCGTGGCTCGATTTTGGACGAGCGACTTGACAGTCGATTATGTGAATTTTAATGCGGACTACTGCACATGATGGATTCGTGGCAGAAAGTTCGTGTCGGCCTGTTGTTCCTCGCCACGTTCTTTTGCATTTCCGTCGTCGGATTTCGGGTTTTCGGAGACACCGTTTACTCATCGTCGGAGTGAAGAAGACCGACGGGGATATGGTGTTTAACCCCAATGCCGACTATCAGTTTCAAGTCGACGACACCATCGTGGTCATGGGGCGGATGGAAGACATTAAGCGTTTTTCGCTCGAGTACGATGTCTAGACGGAATGAGTCGGCTCGAATGTAGTTTTCAAACCAAGTTCCACCGGCACAGGGCCGGTGGGGTGAATTCCAGAAGGTCGACTAGATAAACGCGCCACGTGCCATCGGGTTCCAAAACCAGATTCGGCACTTACGTCATACCGACATCGGTCCTACCACCACGTCCCTGATTCTGCCGATCGCGAATCGGAACGCTGCGAGTTTCCCTGGCCGGATCTGTTCGCGAACTTCGGCCGTCTGTTTGATTCTCGTTGAATCGTAGCTGTCGTCGTTCGACGGCCTGAGTTGACCAATCTTGAGCGGCCGACATGAACGTCTTGGCCTCTTCACTTTCCTGATCGACAGAAAGCCAGTGCAAGATCAGGTCTTGAGCATTTTGCACCTCTTCGAGGGCCAGGTAACAGATTGCCAAGTTCCGGAAACAGATCGCGTCCCGGCAGCCAGCCTTGTAGGCGGTTTCTAGATGAGCACGTGCTTGCGCCCAATGGCGTTCCGCAACAAGGCAGCCTCCACAAATCGCGGCTCGCAATGGTGCTAATTCTGCCCTGTCCACCGGCAGAGAGCCAACAAGATGTGTTGCCTTGTCGGTTTGTCCTTGCGTGACGTAGAGCTCAAGCAGCTGCCGAATCAGCGCCGCCGTCTGTAGGCCCTCGTCGTGGGCTTGCTCGAGAACCTCAACCGCTTCACAGTGTCGGTTGCCAAGACTCAACATGAACGCATAACAACGGGCGGAATGATCGCGAAGCTGCTCGGTGTGCCACAGCTCCGGGTGAATCCGACCATACTTGAACGCTGTTTCGTACGACTGTGTGGACAGTTCATATTGTCCTAATAGCTGCAATGCCATTGCCAAAACACACAGAATAGGCATGTCGACAGGAAACACCTTGATGGCTTTGAGACACAAGTCGACTTGCCGTTCCAGGTTTCCTTCTGCCAATCCAACCAATCCGTGATACGCTCGTAACTGTTCGGTTGAGCCCGTTTCGGCCAACTGTGCCGCTTGGCGAAAACATGCGGTCGCGTCCGTGGGCTGCTTGAGCATTTCCCAACACTCACCAAAGTGGTTCAACACGCGAGCACTCGGGCCGTGTTGTTGGATTTCCCGTTCACATAAGTAGAGCCCTTGCTTGGCCACTTGGGCTTTGCGATCGGGGTCCTCGATACCGAGATGGATTCGTTCCGGGATCCCATCCACTTGCAGTGCCAAGGCGTCTACTGATCGCGAGATACTCTCGGCAACACGCCCGCTGTAACGTAGGCCCGGACAGTTGGGTAGCAAACGCG
>DUDC01000144.1:0-4087 GCA_012959465.1 Planctomycetaceae bacterium | reverse complement strand
GCCTCTCGTTTGAAAACAAGCAGCGGCTCGGCTCGTTGCTCGATGGTCGAAGTTTGCGCGTCCGAGACCTGTGTAGCCAAGTAATAGACGCAACCGGCATTTAGCCCAGGCAGTCGGTTTCGCAGGCTGTCGACACATTTGGCCGACAGTGTTTCGCCGTCTTCCATCCAGAGCAACCAGTCGCTACCGGCCTGCTGTAAGGCATCGTTGCGTGCAGCGGCAACGCTATCGCACCAGGTCGACTCGACCATCTGAACTTGGTGCTTCTCTGCTATTTCGCGGATACGCGGCTCGTCTTCCGCATGTGCAGATAAAACAAGTGGTGTGTCACAGAGTTGCTTGGCGGACCGTATGGTCTTTGCCAGGCCGGTGGCGGCGCGAGCTAGAATTAGGACGCGGATGGTCGGGAGACGGTTGGAGTTTTGCATGGTAATGTGGCCAAACCGCCTGATGGGAATTTCACTTCTCTCTCGTTTATCGACTCCCAGAGATGTTGATGTGTATCGATTTTGCGGGTTAGTTGGCTGAAAAGTCCGATTTTGGTGACGTTACCGAGCGATGCCGCTTAATACGGTCGCCCTCGCTGACGCTTGGGGGTTGCGAAAAACCGGCTCACGTTGGTTGTCACCATTCCGATCGAGTGGCGTCATCACCGGCTCCATTGCCCCAGTCGCCACTCATTTGCACCGTATTCTGGGCAACTTCCTTACTTTAGCTAAATGCCGCCATTCGGTTGGGGTACGTTTAAGGTGAGGAATTCAATTCCTCCTAACTTTGGCTTTCTCACCCCCGTGTTTGGGTAGGCCGGTCGCATTTCGTCCGGCCTGCCTTTTTTTTATGTGCACGGTACCCGTTTGGGGGGTGTTGTTCTGGCCGATACGTGCACACTGTATCGGCTGCGGCCAAACTTGGAGTCGTGCGGAAGCACGTGGGCAAAGTTCTTTGAAAATCCGCTTGAGTACCTGTAGAGGCTAGATGAAGGTATGGCAGGCAGCGGATTGCGCACTTGGCTGGACATCAAACCCGCATCGCGAAACGACTTGAGTGCCATTGGCAGCTTGACAAAACAACGGTAACTGTTTACCAAACCCGTCAAGATGTCGTCTTCCACGGCGATGTTGGTCGGGAAGTTCTCCACCGCTCGTTACTTCGAAACACTCCTTGTCGACAGGACCTTACGATATGTTGTCTACCTACCCCGGTCAGGAACATGCCGCGAGTTGGGAATTACAGTATGGCGTCCGCTTTGATCTGAAGAACGACTTCCATGATGAAGATGACGACGACGATTTCGACGACTTCGATGACGACGATTTTGACGACGACTTTGACGATGACTTCGAAGAGGAGTTAGACGACAAGTACGAGGAAGTGGAGGACGATTTCAGAGACGTCCTGATGCCAGTGTCCAGCGACGACGAAGAGTGTACAGAAATCGAAGAGGAGCCCGTCGGCGACGATGACAGCAAGGACAAGGACGACTAACGAAGACCGGCCGTTGAGTTTTCTATTTGCACCTGCCATTTTTCGCGAGGCTATTGCCACGAGTTAGAAGGTGCGTTTCGTTTTAGGCAAGTTCGTTTTTTATGTTTGCACCGATTCCCAATCACCCGAGTTTCCCAAAACTCGAGGAAACGACGCTCGAATTCTGGCGTGAGCGTCGCATTTATGAAAAGTCACAAGATCAACGAGAAGGCGGTCCCTCGTTCGTTTTTTTTGAAGGACCGCCGACGGCGAACGGCCTTCCCCATCCCGGGCACTGCTTGACCCGCGCCATCAAGGACGTGTTCCCTCGCTACCGCACCATGCAAGGCTACCACTGCCTGCGAAAAGCTGGCTGGGACACACACGGACTGCCAGTCGAAGTGGAAGTCTGCAAAGAGATGGGCATTCACTCAAAGGACGAAATCGAGGCGTTTGGCGTCGAGGCCTTCATTCACCGTTGCCAGGAGAGTGTATGGCGTTACATGCAGGAATGGGAGAAGCTGACTGAGCGGCTTGGGTTCTGGATACAGCTTGATGAAGCCTACGTCACCTACCATCAGTCGTATATCCAGAGTGTATGGTGGTCGTTGAAGACTCTCTTTGATCGCGGATTACTTTACCGAGGAAACAAGATCGTTTGGTGGTGGGCACAGGGTGGTACGGCCTTAAGTGCAGGTGAGGTCGGTCAGGGTTACCGAGAGGTCGCCGATCCAAGTGTGTTCGTCCGATTCCCAATCAAGGATCAGGACAACACGTCGTTGTTGGTCTGGACCACGACTCCCTGGACTTTACCGAGCAACCAATTCGCAGCCGTTCATCCTGAGCTGACCTACGCAACGGTTGAAGACGAGGAGAGCGGAGAGCGGTTGATCATTGCTGAGGCATTGGTTGAGGTGATCGCCGGCAAGTCAAAACGAAAGCTCAACACCGTTGGCACCTGCCAGGGCGAAGCACTGATCGGGCTCAGCTACGTGCCACCGTTTTCTGACTTTTACAATCTGCACGATGAGGGATCGGCGTCAGGACGGTTGAAGTCGGGAGGTACAGCACCCCTTTATTGGCGAGTCATCGCGGCCGATTTCGTGACGACCGACAGTGGGACGGGGCTCGTTCATCAGTCGCCCGCATTTGGCGAGGTGGACCACGACGTTCTCGTTCAGGAAATCGCTCGATTTGAAGAAGGCGAGGCGCCAGAATTATTCTGCCCCGTTGGGCCGGACGGTTGTTTTACTGAACCGGTCTCGAAGTTCGCCGGCCGTTGGGTTAAGGAGGCGGACCGCGACATCATTCGGGACTTGAAGGAACGCGGCAAGCTATTCCATCAGGAGCAATACCTACACGACTATCCGTTCTGTTGGCGAGCGGACAAGGACCCTTTGATCCAATACCCTCGTGAGAGTTGGTTCATTCGGACATCGCAGTTTAAAGACCAGTTGTTAGCGAACAACGATCAGATTCAGTGGCAGCCAGAGCACATCCGCGATGGGCGATTCGGGAAATTCCTGGGGTCTAACGTCGATTGGGCACTGTCACGTGAGCGTTTTTGGGGCACACCGCTCCCGATATGGGTTTGCCAAGAAACGGGCCGCATGGAAGCCATCGGTCATTACGATGAGCTGCTCGAGAAGCCCGGCATCGATGGCACTCAGGTTTGGGAAGAGGCCTTGGCGGCGAAACCCGACCTATGTCCCGACCTGAAAGTGCACAAGCCCTACATCGACGCGATCACCTATGACTCGCCGTTCGCCACAGACGCCCGCATGCATCGAGTTCCCGAAGTAATTGATTGCTGGTACGACTCGGGCGCGATGCCGTTCGCACAATGGGGCTATCCTCACCAGGGTGTCGATCAGTTCAACAGTCAGTTTCCGGCCGACTTCATTAGCGAAGCCATCGACCAAACTCGCGGTTGGTTTTACAGTCAGCTGGCAATCAGCACACTGTTGTTTGGCGAAGATGCGAATGCCGCGCAGTCGTACCCGCATCCGTTTAGAAACTGCATCGTGCTGGGGTTGATGCTGGCCGAATGGTGGGAGGACAAGGAAGGTCGACGTTTTCTCAACGAAGAGGAAGCGCGGAGCGAGGGGGAGGGAAAGCTCAGTCACCGCATTGGCAAGATGTCGAAATCCTTGCGGAATTATCGAAGTCCTCAAGAGATCTTTGACGCACACGGGGCCGATGCACTGAGATGGTACTTTTTTGCCAACCAGCCGCCGTGGAATGAGATCATCTACAGCGAGCGATCGATCAAAGAGAGTATCCCCGAGTTCCTGTTGCGGTTGTGGAACGTCTACAGCTTTTTCGTGATCTATGCCAACATGGATGGATTCGACCCGTCCGATGGCGTCGATGGTTCCGTTGGCATGCTGAACGGCGAGGACTTGAGTCGCGGGCAAGGCTATCGACCCGCCAATGAACGCGCGGAACTGGATCGGTGGATCCTTAGCGAGTTGCAGAATACCGTTTCAATCGTCGTCGAGCGGATGGACGCCTACGACAACTACAACGCCTGTCGAGCATTGACGGCGTTCGTCGATGGATTGAGTAATTGGTATGTGCGAAGTAGTCGAGCACGTTTTTGGAACACCGACAAACAATCGCA
>DUDC01000143.1:23057-24025 GCA_012959465.1 Planctomycetaceae bacterium | reverse complement strand
GAAAAAGGCCGGTTGCTTTCGCTACCGGCCTTTTTTCTTCGAAATTGTCCGAGGTCGTCAGCAACCTGCACGAGCAGTGCAGTCGCTGTCTACCCTAATGCTTTGATGGAATTTCCGTTGGTTGCTGGTCCCGAATAAAAGCTAATGTGACCAAGTTTAGATAGTTGATGGTGTTGGGGATAAAACGTACAGCCCCATCAGCCATCACGAATTGAGCACCACCGGGATGCTGACTACTAAAGACCCAGGCATAGCTCCTCTTTTGCGGATCATTTCGCCAGATGCAGTTGACGCACCAGTCTTTTTCCCATATTCGCCAGCTGGGGTGATTGTTGAAGTGATTCGGTCCTGTCGGAGGTTGAGACAACCAACCGCCGCTGCCAGAATAGATTCGTCCGTGAACGCCCGTATGAAGTCCAATCAGGCCCCAAGGACCGTAGTGCGAACTTCTTGTCGTTGACCCACCACCGGCCTTTTCGCCGATTGCCAACGTATGCGAAGTACCGTCGGTAATGGCGGCAATTTTGCAATTGCTGTTGTTGCCAAACACACCAATGTTCGTGGTACCGGCGTCGTGGTAGTAGCTCCAATTACGGTTGTAATCGGTAAAGGCGCCAGTGGAAAAAAGGTAACTCGTACGACGCGCTTTGTATCGACTGTAAAAGTGTGTGCCCGTCTCTCGCCAGCTGTTGAGTTCGCCAGCGGATGCGTGGCTAGGGCATTCAAGAATATCCATTCTCGACTTTGCAAGCAAATGGCGGTTCAAGTTTGTCCAAACAGTAGAAACCGGACTGATTCCTCCTGCCCTTGGATTCGACGTACTCGTGGCCCAGTTCAAATCGAGCCGCTCATACAATGGAGAATTTTCAAGGAAGGGCAGCAGGAAAATCCAACCGCTATGGTTTCGAACACCTTCCCCAAAAGCCCACTGGTTCCTATTTGGATTTCCACCCTGAGTGTACCGACCA
>DUDC01000143.1:19104-22941 GCA_012959465.1 Planctomycetaceae bacterium | reverse complement strand
CGATGATCTCAATGACCACCAACAACTCGACCAAAGTAAAACCAACACGTTTCCTACGCATCACACCACCTCCAGTAAAAATGGAAAGAAAGGTCTCAAGTTAATACACGAAAAAGCGAGACCAGATTAAAATACTCCGCCGGCGCAATTCGATATCAATTGCACCGCCTCAAGGGAAAGAAAAATAATAATATGACCCTACCGGGCGCAAGTTGTTCCTTGCGCTTACTTTAATCAAGATAACGATAGCCAATCGCAGTGTCAAATTTTTCTCCAAATTATGCGATGAGACTTTGGATGGACTAACGGTCGGCTCGTTTCCGCTCGTCGAACAGCTGCAGAACCGCACGGTGTTTGTCCGCCCCGGCGGCGTTTGACGATTTAGCCAGAAACACGACGAGCATCTGTCGAATATCTCGCCTTGAAGGATCGATCACAACCGCCATTTCGAGGGATGCGATCGCGTCACCCAGTCGGCCCAACTCTCGATAACTGAGCCCAAGGATCAGCCAGTCTTCAGAGCTCCGCCTGCGTCGGGTCAGCGTTTTCAACGTCGAAATCGCCTCTTGAGTCATGCCTAGTTGCCGCTGAGCTTCTCCTAACACAAGCAGCGCATTCGCTTTAGCTCCCGATGAGCCGTGATAGCCGAGACTGTTTTTTGCCCGCCGAACGGCCACCATATGGTCTTCCCGCTCCCAGGCCAGGCGGGCGCGAATTGACTCAACGTCGGCGTCTCTCAATTTTCGCTCGGCGGCCGAGTTCAACAACGACTCCGCCAAACGGCGGTAATGTCGGTGAAGCTTCGCCGTGCTCTGTTTGTCAGAGAGCTCCAAATACGCCAGGCCCAGGTTTCGATCCCTTTCGGATTTAGGCAAGTGATCTTCGCTGTATACCGGGACGAGCACTCCCTCAGAGAGGCGGAGTGGGTCGTCCGCTTCTTCGCCGTGAATGCCGATTCTGTGCTGGGTAAAAGCAATGTGAAGAATATCCGTGTCGCCGCGGGGCATGTGACAGGCAATGCAATTGTCGTCGACTTGTCGCTCAATGCGAATTTCGTGGGCGAGTCCGCAATCATCGTGACACTGCATGCAGATCGCCCGATAGTGTCCCATGTCGACTTCCCCAACGGTATTGGCGTGGGGATTGTGGCAAGTGGTGCAAGTCATTTCAGACGATTGATAGCACTTACTCAGCTGCATCTGTTCCACATGCCCGACGACGCTCATTGGTTTGTTAGGCTGTTTCAACACATAGTCCGTCCGAAAATCGGAAAGAAGTTGTCCAGGGCGAAAATCAGACAAGTCTCGCGTTCGCAATACGACCGACGCGTCACCTCTCAAATGGCATTGGGCACAAACACTTTCCGCTGTTGGTCGGTCGAGAGTCCCTGGATTGACAATCGTCAAGTCGTCGCCGTCCCATGTCTCATCTTCCGATTGACGTCGTTTGACATGAAGTGCGCCTGGGCCGTGACAGCTTTCGCAACCAATGGTCAACTGGTGCAGAGTTACCTTAAATCGAGTTTCATCGGCCTCCTCAACTCGACCGGCGTGACAGGTGATGCAGCCAATATCGGCTACTCGCCGAAACCCCACCGGCTCTGAAACGTCGTATCCTGGTGACACCCACCAACCCTTTCCCTTGGCATACCAGGTGATCGGAGATTCCAACAAAAAACCGTCTTGTTCAATGAGATAGCTCCGAGTGTGATTGCCGGAGCCGATGGTGTACCGAACGGGATACTCAGCGAGCAACAACTCTGGCCCGTCGTCTTGACCATTTCGAGGAACAAGTTCCTGATGCCAAATTTGGTCGCCGCGTTTCTGAACACGAAAACGACGCCTCGACAAATCGTGATCAAACTGAACGAGTTTCGGCTCGGCGTCCGCGTCAATTTCCGACAGTGCCTTGCTGTGGGCCGTGTGCATGTACGACGCATGCTCCGCCTGATGACACTCTACACAGGCAGCCGTCCCGACAAACTGAACATCTAACGCAGTATTTAAATAAGCGGACGGTCGGACGGTCGGCATGATACCGCTCACGCCCGTCGGACCAGTGGGATTCCGATCGACCGACTTGGGCAGACGACGCTGACTTTCCCAAACGGCATATGCCGACAAGAGAAGGATCGGGATGCCAATCAGCAGGCATCGTTTAAGGGTGAACTTCACACGTGTGTCTCGCGGTGAAACGTGACTGTCCTTCCGAACGAAGTATAGCTCTACTTTCTAATCGTGCATGTAGATTGTTTTCTTGATAGTCGATCTATAATATCCACGTGGACAGTAACAGAAGTGGCGACGCATTTCCACGAGTCGCATCTCCGCAACTCATCGAGTGCTTCGTTGCTTCGCTTCCTGCCCGTCTCGATGAAGAATCTTCCACTCGGGAGGAGGCGTAAACGAGTTGTCGCGGCTTTGGTAAGGCGCAACAGCATTCGCGGGCTGGAGAGAGCGGAATTTGGCCAGTTTTTTCCACATCCTGTCGACGACATCAGGATGTTGTTCAGCCAGATTTTTCGATTCGTAGGGGTCCGTTTCAATCCGATACAAGAGAGTGTTGCGACGGGAACGAGGAATGCCAGCATCCGAGATCTTGGGACCATTGACGATCAGTTTCCAAGTTGGTTCGAGCAGCGAGATTCGCTCGCTAGCCTCTCCCTGCTGTCCAATGTAGCTGTACAGATCCCGAGGGATTTTTTTCGTGGCCCCGGTTAACACGTCGAGCACATCGACACCGTCGAGAGGCTTTCCGCCGTGCGTTTTGACACCGGCGACTCGCATCAGCGTGGGCAAAACGTCGATATATGCCAGAGGAACTTCGACCTTGCTACCGGCAGCGATCACTCCGGGCCAGCGGGCTGCAGCAGCTACACGGATACCGCCTTCAAAAACAGTCCCTTTCCGTCCGTTTAACGGCAGGTTATCTCCTGGTGGTGTACCTCCGTTGTCAGAAAAGAACCACACCAGTGTTTTGTCGGCTAGTTGGTTTTCGTCAAGTGCCCGAAGGATCCGTCCGACGCCTTGATCGAAACTCGAAATCATTGCAGCCAACGTCTGTCGCCGGCTTTCCCCGCGGCCCTGAGTGCCATATTTGGCCAGATCTTGGCGTCCCGAATTGAAACGAGCCAGATCACCGGCAAGGTGACGATACTCCTGTAGGTCGGCGGCTTTTGCCTGCAGAGGACCGTGCGGCGCGTTGTATGGCACATAGCAAAAGAACGGCGTGTCGGCATCAGCGTGTCGCTGGATGAACTTCACAGCGGCGTCCGTGATCAAGTCCGTCGAATAGCCCTCATCGTGGCTGGAGTCGTAATCATGGTGCCAGTCCAGCTCACCCTCACGATGGTGCGTGAAGTAATCAATGGCACCATTGTAATGTCCCACAAATTCGGTGAACCCGCGTCGCAGCGGATGATACTTGATGTGCGAATGTCCAAGATGCCATTTACCGAAAATCCCCCGTTGTCGATAACCGGCCTTGGCCAGCACCTCGGGCAAAGTGACTTCTGCCGGGTCCAAGCCGCCTTTCCGCCATGGTGGTACAACAGCTCGCATCAGCCCGAAACGAATCGGGTACCGGCCCGTCATCAAGCCGGCTCGGGTCGGTGAGCAAACAGGGCAGACATAAAATCGTGACAGTTCTGCGCCTTCCACCACCAATCGTTTTAGATTCGGTGTTTTGATCTCATTTCCATGAAACGATACATCCGCCCAGCCCAGATCGTCCGCCACAATGACAACGATGTTCGGCGGGTCGGCCGCGACCACGATCGATGACAGACATAAAGAGCAACAAAAACCACTCACCCAAGCGAAATTCTCTCGCATCTGA
>DUDC01000143.1:0-19094 GCA_012959465.1 Planctomycetaceae bacterium | reverse complement strand
GGGAGCAGAATCGAAGTCATCGCTTGATGATGCCGTGTCGATACAGGGCGAAATTCGCTCGCATCTGATCAATTCCCTCGTCAGGTGAAAATCTCTTCATGGAGGTCACTTTCGACCAGAGTGACCAAAACATTCAAACAGGATCTTTAGAAATACAGTGTTGTCAGTTGTATTAGCGGAGTCAAATGTCATGGTCACTTTCGGCGAAAGTGACCTACGGGAACGCTTCTGCGATTTGTGGTACGGATGCGGTCCCAGTGGTACCGAGTTGATGGATGACAATTGACGAGGCGGAAGCAGCAATCTGTAGAGATTCAGCGAGTGTTGCGCGAGATGCTAAAGCGACCGTGATGTTGGCCAAGACACAGTCGCCGGCGCCGACCACGTCGATCTCACCACGGACAGGTAGCGTCGGCACATGCACAACCGTTCCATCCGACGTCGCACCGATTAGACCTCGCTCGGCCAACGTGATGATCACGGCGCGACCGTTCTTTCGAGCCAACTCGCTGGCTGCCAGCTTGATTTGTTGGTCCGACCGCAACTCGTCTGCGTCCACGACGACGGCCAACTCGGCCAGATTCATTTTGAAAATCACTGGCGGGTAACCCACTAATCCACGACGCGAATCGGCAACAACCGGAATGGTCACCGGAAATTCGGCCAGTGCATCGACAACAGCACGCGTTACAACGCCCGTTTCCGCGCTGTCCACTTGGTCCATAACGATGACGGCGTCAACCTTGCCGGCAAGCGATTTCGACGCTGCGACCATGTTGTCGATCACCGATTTTGGCGTCGGAGACCAGTTCTTGGAATCCAGTCGGTTGAGTTCTATGGGAGACGCTCCATGTTTCATCACCAACGGCTTGCAGTAGGTGAAAGTGCGCCGGTCGGGAGTCGAGAGGAAATGGTCCAGGCAAATCCCAGGCAACGAGGAAAGCGAACGACGCAATTCATACCCCTCGCCGTCCTCGCCACAGAAACCGACCGGATGAATTTTTCCAACACCGAGTGCCACAAGATTGTTCAACACGGTCCCCGCTGCTCCAGGCTGCGACCGAACTCGGGTAACGTTGTGTACGGGCAGACCCGTTTCGATGGACGTCTCTTTCCGGGACGGATCGATTTCAAGGTATCGATCCAGGCAGTAGTCTCCAATCACTGCCAAACGAAGCCGCGAGTAGTTTTCAGCGATCTCTTGAAATCGCGTCCTGTTCATGGTGCGGCCAACTGGTGCAACAAGTTGTGAACGAAGGTCGTATTGTCACACTGCAGATAGTGCATTTTTCCGCCCATGCGGGAATAGCTCTTGCAGAATCGCAAATAGTAGGCTGGATTCGTCTTTGGCGGTTCACCGTCCGCCCAATTCCAACCACCTCCGTCCTGAAGATCGACGACGTAGGTCTTGAGTCCACGTACAATCTCTCGGCCATCCTGCAATCGCAAATTGTTAACACAGCTCAGGCTCTTTTCAAAGACTTGCGGACCCATGATAGCCGAACCGATCGATAACACGACGCCGCCATCCAGATCCTCAACCGCTCCGCCGAACAACTTGAAGTCGGTTTCGCCGGCCCGACCAATTGTCGAACCGCTGAAGACTGGGTGGTTGGAAATGATGTCGTAACCGATCCCTGGGTGAACGGTCAACGGCACCTGATGTCGCCACGCATGGGCGAGAATAGAAGCGTGTTTCCAGCGGTGTTCGAGCCGAAAACGACCAGGAGACCAGGCTTGCTGTCGCATCGCCCGCAACAAGTCAGCGCGTGCCGACGTCCAACGGTCTTCTGGGTGACGAACAATCGCCTCAAGTAGCTCGTCGGTTGTGGGCATTGTCGCGCCATCTTCACAGATGAATCGGCCCAATGCTTGGCCGTAGCCCAATCCCTCCAACGCGCCCACCATCAACGCCATATGAATGTTCGACGCCGTCTCGTCCCATGTCCCGAATTGGCCCTGTGCCACATTCATTCGCACACTTTCCGTTGAAGCGCCAAACCAGGCGTACTCCCAATCATGAATAGTGCCCGCTCCGTTGGTGGCCAAATGAGTAACCCAGTCATTCGACAGAAGCTGCTCCACGAGACGAGCCGCGCCGTTTCGCAACAAGTGGGCTCCATAGATGAGAATCACGCTCGCATCCCGTTGTCGCGCCGATCGTATGGACGACGCACACTCGACGATTCGCTCGGTAAGATGAGACGGCAGTTTTGCCGGACGTGAGTCTGGTGAAATCAAGATCTCATCGGCCTGCGTTAGACTCTCGCGCTCGGCCAGTGGCAAGACTCGCAAACGTGATAGGTCGATCGGGCCACGCTTTTTCATCGTTGGCATTTGTCCTGAGCCGCGTCAATGCGGGTACATTTTTTGTAACATTCAACCTCTGTTACCATGTCTGACGATGCTCGATGATACCCAATGTCGCGAAGTATCGGGAGGCCCACGAATACGGGAGAGATCACGGTGGCATTAAGAATTCCGTCCAGGCCCAACGACCACCTATTCGGTGTGCGAACGTTATTGCGCATGAAAGTCGACATGATCGGCACGTATTTGTGTCTTCTACGAGAGTACGGCGACGCTGTCTCTTGGGGCATGGGACCGTACCGGTTCTATCTGTTCTTTCATCCAGACCACGTGCACGACGTCCTGGCAGGGAACGACGCTGCGATGGAAATGGCGAAAGAAGAAACAACCGGAGTGATGGACGATGAAGAATCTCGCATTTGCGTGGTACCTTGTTGGCCGGTGGACTGGTTGGCTTACAGCCAACACCCAACACGAGCCCACGGAGAATCCGTGGGGATCCAATAGAGCGCGGTTATCGAGTCCAGGCCAGCCACGTCTGAAACATGGTTTTGACCCATGGCTTCAGACGCGTTCGGTTGAACTGATCACCCAGTTTTCGGATAGCATCTGCTTGTGTTGGATAGGGATGTATCGTTGACGCTATCTGCTTTAGCCCCAGTCCGTGAGTCATGGCGAGGGTTACCTGACTGATCATGTCGCCAGCGTTCTCAGCGACAATTGTCGCTCCAAGAATTCTGTCGCTTCCTTTCTTCGTGTGGACTCGGACAAACCCCTCTGTCTCGCCCTCCAAGATCGCGCGGTCCACATCTGCGAGAGGTTGCGTGTAACCATCGAGTTCTATGCCTTGTTCCACAGCCTCGGCTGGCGTAATTCCGACGTGAGCCAATTCGGGCGAGGTATAAGTGGTCCATGGTATCGTCAAGCCACTCACCTTCGCCCGTCGGAAAAACAGTGCATTCTGAATGACAATACGAGCCATAAAGTCGGCCGCATGAGTGAATTTATATTTCGAACAGACATCGCCCGCAGCAAAAATCTTGCGGTTGGTTGTGAGGAGTCGGTCGTTGACGTGGACACCGTTACGAACGTCAAAGCTGACTCCAACATCCTCAAGACCCATTCCCTCGACGTTCGGGCTGCGCCCCATTCCAAGTAACAGTGCATCACCTATCAGTTCCCGCTGCTTGCCATCCTGTTCAAGACAAACCACTTTTTCATCGCCGCGTTGCTCGACGCGGTTTACCGTCGCATCCAATACGAACTTCACCCCATCTCGTTCCATCGCCGCTTGCACGAGAAGGGCCGCATCGGGCTCCTCCCGAGGCAAGATGTGTGGTGACTGTTCAATTTGCGTCACCTGGGAGCCCAGTCGGGCGAACGCCTGAGCCATTTCCGTTCCGATGGGACCGCCACCGACGACAAGCAACCGACGCGGCAATTCCGTCAAGGAGAATAGCGACTCGTTCGTCAAGTAGTCGACATCGCGCAGGCCTTCGATTGGCAACTCGGCGGCGCGGGCTCCCGTTGCAATGACCGCTCGCTTGTATCTCAACCGTTTCCCATCTACTTCCACCGTGTCTCCATCGGCAAAACGGCCGTTTCCGATGAACACGTCCACGCCGAGGCCTTTAAACCGGGCGGCCGAATCGACCTGACTGATGTTGGCTCGCAACCTCCGCATCCGTTCCATCACTGTTGAGAAAACGACGTGCCAATCGTCCGGTACCACCACACCAAAATCCGCCGCGTCGCGTACCTCCGCCGCCACTCGAGCAGCGCTGATGACACCCTTCGACGGCACGCAGCCGACGTTGAGGCAATCACCACCCATAAGTTCTCTTTCGATCAGTGCAACTCTGGCGCCTAGACCGGCGGCCCCGGCCGCAGTGACAAGCCCAGCGGTACCCGCCCCAATGACCACCAGGTTGTATCGCTCGGCTGGCTCGGGATTGACCCAATCCGGTGGATGGACGTTTTCTTCCAGCTTTTGATTGTGAGAATCGTAGGGCTGTAGCGGGACGAAGTCCGACACAAAGGGCTCCTGTCGAAGTGAAATAGAGAATGGTGTTGAGGCTCACGGCGGACCGGTAAACGTTCCGGTCGGTACAGAAATACAAGAAGAGTGTATACCACTGGCTCCGCCAATGTTCTCTACCGGCCGTCGCTTTAAACTAGCAAACGGGGCGCCTCAGTACACTGTCCGCCCGTGGCACAATCGACGATTCTCACCCCGCATCCGTCACCCCTGTCGTCTGCTTCGATTCGAGGGAGCGACGCCCTTGAGTTCTTGCTTCTCGTCTTCTTGCCACGTCCTTCCCAACACGACGTTAAAGTCAGCTGTTAACTCACCAATCTTTGACTTGGGAAGTGGTTTGAATTCGGCCATCAGCGTGGCGAGGGCCTTGGGGTCCTTAACAGACCTCGCCAGACCATCCTTGGCATTCTTCGGATTGTCCTTGATCAAGATTTGCGACGTGAAAATTCGCTTGCCACCTTGGCTGACGGCAATGTGAATATGGGGAGTACGCCCTGGGTAGTCCACGGGCTTTAGTGTGCGGAAATAGTATTGTCCCTTGGAGTCGGTCAGAAAACGACCATAGCCTTGAAAGTTCTGATCGTACTTCTCACGCTTCGAGCTACCGGAGTGCAAGTACACACCGTTGTTACACACCTGCCAAATCTCGACGAACGCATTTCGAACGGGCTCACCGGCGACCGACAGGACGCGCCCACTCAAGTGGGTTATCTGCCCAAGGGCTGGTGTGATCGAATCGTTGAGCAAGATTAGATCATTGTCTGTATCCAAGGGCAACTTGTCGGGGTAGAACGGCCCTTCACCAATACTCGCCGTGGGAAAAAGCTCCTCAGCAAACAATCCTGGCACGGTAAACAGTGCGGATGCGAAGGCGGAGTGTTGCAAGAAACTACGTCGACTCGGTACGATGTGAATGGACACTTGTCTTCCTCCAACGGATTTATTGAGAAGCTGTATCGTTCTTGGTGAGATAATGGTAGCTGGTATTATATCGTCACAATTGGCTCGGACAGAACCCGCCGCTGTTTTCAGATTGTTTTTTCGCGTAGACGCTCAATCCCATCGCTGATGACCGGACGATATCCACGGGTAATGTTGATGAAAATCATCGCTGCCACGTCAATTTTCCTGCTGACGCTTGTCTTGGCGCGTCCTTCTGGGGGCGAGGAGATCAACACCGACCTGCTCATCGTGGGTGGCACGGAATCGGGGTGGGCTGCGGCCATTCAAGCGGCCCGATTGGGAGTGA
Organism: Planctomycetaceae bacterium; assembly: GCA_012959465.1. Lineage (GTDB taxonomy): Bacteria > Planctomycetota > Planctomycetia > Pirellulales > Pirellulaceae > UWMA-0346. Next base: position 13,497 of record DUDC01000143.1, on the reverse strand, counting down.
AATCGATTACCATCGTTCATGACGGTGAGTGGATTGGAGGTCAGTTCACGGAGCAGGGCCTGGCCTGCGTCGATGAAAACAAAGGTGTGGGAAAGGTTGGTTGGGGCGTCGATTGGCACCCGATGAAACGGTCGTTCCACCGCTCGGGGTTGTTCAAGGAGTTGATGGATCGGATTGAAGCGTTTAATCGCGAGAAATACGGCTCGAAAATGCCGGGCCGACCGTATCACGGCCCGTCGACGTTTCGGCCGTCAGAGGCGGAAGCAATTTTCCGTCAAATGCTGAAACCCCACACCGATTCAGGGCAAGTCCGACTGATTACTGGCCACTTTCCGCTGCGAGCCGACATCGACCATTCGAAGTCGATTCCCCAACTCAAAGGCCTTTGGTTCGCGCCACTGACAAGACCTTCCCATGTCGACCTTCATGTTCGTGCCAACATGACAATTGATGCGTCGGATTGGGGAGAGGCGATCCAAGTCGCCGGAGCGGCCTTCGAATGCGGCCCGGACCCACGATCTCGTTACGGAGAACCGAGTGCCCCTGCCACGCTTGAACACAACCCGCCCAACGAGATGAATCCGATCACTTGGGCAATGGTTGTCGCCGACCAAGGTACGGATTCAGCAATTCCACGCCCCGAACATTTTGACGATCGCAATTACCCTCGAGCAACGCACCTGAGCCTGGCAGCGTTCCGCGATCTCAAGTGGGACCGAACTAATCCCGGACTCGGAGCGATCCCTCACTGGCCCGCAACAGGCAATGCCGCACCGCGTCAGCTGAGTGTTTACACAGTCCGACGTTTGATTGATGGTGAGACAAGTAGAACGCGACAGACGTACATTTTGTTGAACTACATGAATGGACAAGACTATCCGTTGGAGAGACTCCCACAGCGTGTCGTCGACCAACTTGAAGCGACCGAACCAGGAGCCTCACAAAAGAACATTGTGCGAATGACGCGCGGTCAGCGACAACTTATCTACCACGATGCCAAGCAACACGCGTTGGGAGTCCTCTACCACTTGCAGAACTTTGTGCACACCCGCGCCAAAGATAAGACGCATTCGTTTCGACATTTCGCGCTCAGTGACGAATTCAACACGCCCGATCAGCTGCCTGCAAAACCATACATTCGTGAGGGACTGCGTCTCAAGGCGATGTATATGATGCGCGAACAAGACGGACGCAATCGCGATGGGAAAACCAAAGTCGCCGCTCGAGAACGATTCGCCCACGTGATGTATCCCGATGGAATTTTCGCCTGGCAGTTTCATTACGATTTCCATCGAACTGGTCGCACCTATCTTCGTGAGTTGGGGCCTAATGGGCCATGGATTGACTACCACAAGGAGAATCGACACACGCAATTCCTTAGTGACCGGGCGGTATTTCCGTTGCGGAGCCTAGTTCCTGAACGGATGAACGGTCTACTGGGCGCACAAAAAAACCTCGGCTACAGCAGTATCGTCAGCGCCGCCATAAGACTACACGATCAGTGCATCGCCGTCGGCCAAACTTCAGCCGCCTTGGCGGTAACTTCGCTTCGATCTGGCCGACCGCCTCGCGACTTCATCTACCATCGAACGGCAATCGAATCAGTACGGGAGGCCGTCTGCGGCGAAAAAACGCAAGGCGTACCCATGTTGCTGTGGCCCTTTCGCGACTTGTCTCCGGAGGAGCCATCATTCGTGGCCGTAAATCGTCTTGCGGCATTGCAACTGCTGCCAATTGGCGCCTTGGAAGTCGATTTCAACCCAAAGAACATAGCCTCCGAGGACTGGAAAATCGAGATCGTCAAGCGAACTCAGCGCATCAAGAAAAAAGTCAGCACCAACATACCATCGTTCGAATCGAATCCAACGCGAGGGGAATTCTGTATTCGCTGGTGGCAAAACATCAAAGACGTCGCCTTTGAAGAGAGGGTTCGAGCCACGGTTACCGACGCGGACGGCGACCGGATCCCCGACGGAGACGATCCACTTCCCTTTACCGCTGGCGAAGAGGTGCGATTTGAGATTGCCAAAAAGCCTGTAGATCGCGACGGTCTTCTCTCGCGGCCCGCCAATGAGTTCCTTAAGCTCTTCAATTTTTGCGGCGAGGGAACGCCTCGTACTGCCGATTACATTGACGATCACGGCCTGACATTCCGGGAGACCCGGGGATTTGGCTGGCGACGCGACCTGTCAGCCAACCATCGACGCCGCAATGCACTGGACGGAGTCCAACGCGACACGTTTCTATTTACACGGACACGAGATCGCTGGGAATTGAACCTACCCGCCGGAAGCTACGAGATCACAGTATGCGTCGGTGATTCCTCGCATGTCCAACATCAACAGACGGTCATTGTCGAAGGACGTGTGGCCGTGGACCATCGAACAACTGCTGCCGGCGAGTTCTACGAAAGCGAACTTGTCGTCGATGTCAACGACCGCAGATTGACGATAGAGATCGGGTCTGGAAAAGAGGGCTCCAACACGTGCCTCAATTGGCTGGCCGTTCGCAGTTCGAGACGGTGAAGATGCTGAGGTTGTCCGTCAAGGGATCGCATTATACGGGATCCCCACGGATTCTCCGTGGGCTCGTGTTGGGAGTTGGCTAGAAGCCAACCAGGGGCCTGCCGCGTCTTGGTGGCTTTGTGCCTTCGTGTGAGAATTATGATTGGTTCTCACACAAAACACAAAAACACAAAGTAACGGCGCGAAATCGCGAGCGCGTTGGCTTTCGCTGTTGCTCGTAGCGCAAACGGGTTGGTCAACCTGATTAACCTACGTCGGCAGCGGATCATCAACATCCGGACCAACGCAAGCGAATCGCATCGAGAAATAATGTGACTCGAGAATCGTTCGATCGCCTGTATCACGAGCGCGGCGCCAGATTTCGGCCATCATGTCTTCAATCCGTGGCTGCTGATCATCTTCGGCAATTCGATTGCGCATTTCGAATGGATCGTCATCCAGATGATACAGCTCGTCGAAGTCAAAACCATTAAACACCAACTTCCAGCCGTCTTTCCACAGGATCCGCTGAGTCAAAGCGAAACGAGTCCCGTGATACTCGGAATAGCCGATCGAAAAATCGGTCGAATCTTGGTCTGGGTCCGATAGCAATTTCCTGAACGACGTTGAGTCGGCGTGTTGAAAGGGAGTCCCAGTGCCGATCTCACACAACGTGGAGCCAAGGTCAGCAATACTCACATAGGCTCGACAGTCACGACCACGGGCAATGCCGGGTCCTGACACAATCAGCGGAATGCGATAAATCTCCTCGAATCCACCGACGTTGTGGGCATCGAAGCCATGCGAACCGACATAGCGACCGTGGTCAGCCAGAAAAACAACCAATGTGTTTTGCAAGGCATCCGCCCGATCGATCTCCTCGATCAGACGACCGGTCAGCTGATCTACTTCTGTAATGCGGGCATAATAACACGCCAATGCAGACCGCCAGTGCTCCTCGCTGATCCGTCGGCCAATTTCCTGTTGACGCTGATAAATGTTCGGACGATCCGATAGGTCATCCAAATAATTTACCGGCAGAGATAGAGACGCGCAATCGTAACAGTTCCAGGCCTCGCGACCGGCTACCAGCGCTTCATTGGGCTCGGAAAAACTCACGCAACAGCACCAGGGATCGGCGTCCGCAAGTCGATCAACCAAGAATTGTTCCGCGTCCAACACCGTCAACCCGGGATAGCGCTCCTCGAGTGGCGTGTCGGTGACTCCCCAATGCAGGATGCGGCGGTATCCGCGAGGAAAATCGATATATCCACAAAGCGCGTCGTCGAGAACAACCTGACTTGGGCCGGAATCGCCTTTACCAAGATCCCGCAAGTGCCTGGCGTCCTTGACAATTGCCTGCTGCCACCCAAACTTCGCCACATCATGTGACCGCTCGATGTGCCATTTCCCAAAGTAGCCCGTGCGATAGCCGGCAGCAGAAAGTTGCTGAGCAAAATGGGGGTACTCGGTTCGCAGCACGCATTGATCGGAATCCCGGCCGTGTTCTATCTCGAGTACACCATGATTGTGCGGAAGCACGCCCGTCATGAAACTGGCCCGCGCGGGCGAGCAAGTGGGGGATGTCGTATGCGCGTTCCTAAAGCGAAGGCCCACACTCGCCAGCTCATCAATCGTGGGCGTCAAACATGGACTCGCCGCTTCCACCGCGCCCGCCTGCATGCCATCGGCCAACACGATCAGAATATTGGGGCGATCCGTCGTCACCATGCTGACGGCCCTTCGATGCCGGTGCAACTGTCCATCAATTAGTCTCCGCCGATTCGCGATCCAATGCCGGCATCGGAAAGACCTTCGATGGCACATGTTCCCTCGCCATCAACGTCTCCAGTTTTGCCAACAACTCGGGGTGGTCTGCCGAGATATCGTTTTGTTCATTAATATCGTTAGCGAGATTGTAGAGCTCGGTTTTGAGCTTTCCTCGTCGGATATTCTGACGAATAGCCTTCCAGTCTCCAACGCGAACCGATTGCTGACCACCATACCCTCCGAATTCACGGTAGAGAAACGGACGGGCAGCTTGCCGCCGGCCCAGTAGCGTTGGCGCCATGCTTATTCCGTCGATGGAACGGGGTAGCGCCTTGCGTTGGCCTCCTACCAAGTCGAGCATCGTCGGCATCCAGTCTTCAAAACCAGATACTCTCTCGCTGGAGGACCCAGCGGCAATATTACCTGGCCACCGCACTATTGTTGGAACGCGCACTCCTCCCTCATAGAGGGAGCCCTTGAGACCTCGAAGTTCGCCGACGCTGTTGAAAAACTTATAGTCAACTTCCTGGCCGAGATGTGTAGTACCGTTGTCGGAACTAAAAACCACGATCGTATTGTCGGCGATCTTAAGTTCCTCGAGCAGCTTCAACACGTTGCCCACATAGCGATCCATTCGAGTAATCATGGCCGCGTAGGCAGCGCGAGGAGTGAAGTGAGGCGTGTAACCGCCTTTCGGCCGAGTGAAAGGCGGGTCATTCCATCCTTTCGCTAAGTACGGCTTCAGTTCCTCGTCCGGTACGTGGAGGGCCACATGTGGGATAACGGTCGGATAGTAGAGAAAAAAGGGACGGTCTCTGTTCTGGCGGATGAACTCTAGGGCCTGTTCGTTGATCCGGTCTGGAGCGTAGTCGCTGCCCTTAAATGGATCGTAACTCCGCGGGTCGCTGGGATCGGCATCCTTGGCAAGTGAGGCGTGACCGGGGACAGGCGGATCGTTGTTAAGTTGAATGCGTGTCGTGTCGCTCCACAGATAGCTGGGATAATAGCTGTGTGCATGCGATTGACAGTTGTAGCCGAAGAAACGATCCACGCCCTGCTGAAGTGGCTCGCCTGCTGAGCCCGGTCCACCGAGGCCCCACTTGCCGAAAGTGCCGGTGATGTAGCCTTGCCCTTTCATAACCTCCGCCAATGTCACTTCACTCGACGGTATCGGTTGCTGACCCTCGGGAGGAGTCGCTTTGTTGTTGCGGATATAGGCGTGACCGGGATGTTTGCCGGTCATCAGGACACAACGCGACGGCGCGCAAACAGCGTTTCCACAATAATGCTGCGTAAATCGCATTCCTTCCGTGGCAAGTCGGTCAATGTTCGGAGTCTGAATCAGCGTTTGTCCGAAACAGCCCAATTCGCGGTAGCCGAGGTCATCGGCAAGGATAAAGATCACGTTTGGCTTGCGTTCATCCGCTGTGGTTGGAACAACCGCGACGATCGCCAAAGTAAAAGCGAGCACTGAACAGATTTTGCTACCACGATTCATGATGAACATCTCCAACGACTTTCGAATCTAGGGCTGCCATTCTAGCCGAGTGCTTTGTTAAAGCCAAAAAGTCGCTAAGCAGGTTGCTCGCGCAAAAATCACAACCAAATTGTTTACGCTGCGGAATAACGCCCGGCAAAAGCTGCGACTCGACATCATTCCGTCCGGATAAAGAACACTATCCTCGACGGATTTCCGAGCCCTTGAAATGGATTTGAAATCCGTAGACTCTCTTTTCTTGGCTCTTGATTTCGCCGGTCTTCAAGTCAACGCTGACGGGTGTTTCCTGAATGCGTTTGTCAACGACCGCGTGAAAACCACGTTCGGAGAAGATGTCAATCAACATTTTCAACGCCATCGGATCGCTCCAATGCGGGTCCTCGGAATTGATAGTCGCCCGACCCGACAGCGCGTGTCGGGTGATGATTGGTATGAACTTCCGTTGAATGATTCGCACGGTTTTCGTGAACAACTCAGTATGCTCAATTTCGTAGCTATCTAGTCGTTTTACCAATTCCTGGCGAGCATGGCGAATGATCTCATTGGCTAGCGGCAGAGGTCGCAAGCGGTCGTTCGTGCGTTGGTCCAGTTCCAAGGAACTCTGATACTGGAGTTCGCGGATGATATTCTCTTCCACTTCGGCGATTGGCCCTTCGGCATTGACGAAGTGGTAGTGATAAATCTCTTTCAATGATGTTAGAGCGTCCCATGTTTGCTCTTTGAAAACATGGTAGCGACGGCGAGTCGTTTCATCACTGAGGTCGGTTTCACGCTGCTCAATGGGCGTGCCGATGTCCGTTTCCAGTACTTCCTTGTTGTGGCGTGCAACCTGCTGTCCTCGCTTTTTTTGGCGCTTGATGCTCGTCTTTTCCCCAATGAATAGCACCATCGCGTGGACTGTTGGTCGACGGAATTGGGTGGCCAGTGGCGTGTCCTGAAAGTCCTTGTGAAGTTGACTGATGTTGTCAACCAATCGTTTCAGGCACTCGACCTGAACGCGAGTCCGCGGAAAGCCGTCAAGAAGTGCCCCGTCGCGGAACTCTTCTTGCAACAGCTTACGGCAGAGGATCCCAATGACCTCTTTGTCGCCAACCATTTTTCCTTGGGCTTTGATCGCCAGTGCTTCCGGGGTCACTAAAAGGTCGCTCACGACTATCGACGGGCACGTCAGACCGCGGATATTCATGATAAATGTCGTGTGAGTTCCCTTGCCAGAGCCTGGTGCTCCGCCCAAGAGAATAAACTCCTTCGGAAAACGCAGGTTCTCGCGGCCAAACTCTTCCTCGAGTTCCTCCCAGACCGTCTTAAAGATGACGAGGGCATCCTTGACCTCCAGATCGACGATTTCTCGGTCTATTGAGATGTCTCTGTCTGTTGACGCCATCAAAGGTCATTGCCTGGGGACAGGTTTTGCAGCCACCGTCGAGGCCAAGCCTCGAGTATGAAATCTTATGAGTGTACTGGAATCGAATCCACCGCTCCAGTGTTCCTCCATAGTTCTCCTCCATAGTTCCCGCCGAATGGCCACTAAATAAAAAATCCCGCTATGATTGTCTAATGCCACACCACATCATGCCACAAACACTCAAAAGCTGCCTAAACAACGCATCGTGAGACAAGCCATGATCCACCTTAAAGGTCACGCGGCACTCGTTACTGGGTCGACGAAAGGCGTTGGACGAGCCATCGCAAAAGCTCTGGCTGAGGCAGGGGCCAACGTTGTTATTCACGGCAGGAATCCAGGGGCGGATGCGACGTCCATCGTGCAGGAGTGTCGGGATACGGGTGTCGTTGCCGAGTTCATTACGGGCGACTTGTCCGAACCAACCGAAAATGTCGTGGAGCCGCTTTTCCAGAAGGCACTCGAGAAAATGCCTGCCATCGATATCCTGGTCAATAATGCTGGAACGTACATCGACAAACCATACTTGGAAATGGACCTGGATACATACCAACGGACCATGCGGCTAAATGTCGCATCGCCGTATTTCTTGACTCAGTCGTTTGCTCGCCACTGGGTGCAAAACAACACAGCCGGCCGTGTGCTCCTTATCGGATCAATCAATGGCCGCCTCGCCGAACCGATTCACACCTGTTACGACGCGTCAAAGGGAGCTATCGAGATGATGGTCAAATCACTTTGCGTAGCTCTCGCTCCTCATGGCATTCGTGTCAATGGACTCGCGCCCGGCCTCGTCAGTACTCCTCTGACGGCGATCATCGAAGAGGACCCGCAATTCAAACAGTGGATGTGCTTGCATACGCCCAACGGAGAAGTGCCGGGGCCAGAAGTCTGCGGCGAGGGCGCTGTCTACTTGGTCAGCGACGCGGCCCGTCACGTTCATGGGCATATGTTGCTTATCGACGGGGGGATGAGCGGCTGGCAACAGCCTGACATGCCTGCGGAATAAACATCAGACCAAGACAACTCCACCCAATCTCATTGTTTGGCGTTGAGCAATCCGTTCTCAAAAAGGAACTCTCTCAGAATCTCCGCCGTGACTTGATGTCCGAAGGCATTCCAGTGCCCGTCGTCGTTTCCTACCACCAGTTGATCCAGGGTTATTTTCCGCTCGAGGAATTTCTCATCCAAGTCCAAGTAGAAAAGTGGATGAAGGCTTTCAAGTTCAGACTCTAACCTCACTTCCCAACTTGGCAATCGTGGATCATCCAGATTCAGGAACCGACCAAACTTCATGATCACAAATTGACAATCTCGCCGCGAGCATTGCTTGGCCATCTCCTTCAGAATGGCAAGCGTTAAGCCGATTCGATTCAGCTCGGATTTTCGTTCCGATTTGACTTTGCCCGGGAGCGGCACAGGGGTGTTTTCCAACTCAAGGTCAGCGTTCATGAAAACCGGCTTATTCAGTCCGTATTGGAGGGAGCTAACGTTGTTGTCAGGATCGTTTGGCAGAAAAAACGCCAAGACAACGACGCTAGGCGAGTACTTGAATCCCTCCTGAGTCAAGTAAAGAAACGCCTGATCAGTTCCCCAACCGGAAACGGCCGTATTGACTACGTCCCATTTTGGTGTGCGAAACTGCAGACGTGACTCCAACACTTCCGTAAAAATTTCGTCGTCTGCAACTCCATAGCCCCACGCATACGAATCGCCAAGCACGAGGATGCGGGAAAATCCATCCGCTGCAACGTACGGATGCTCGCCATCGCGGAGACCCTTTGAGTTAATCGTCAGAGGCCGTCCAAGCGACGTTGCTTTCCAATTGGGAATGTTACGCCATCCAAGCACTGGATCGTACAAGTAACGGTGACCCGTGATTTCGTGCCCCGGCTCCTCCAGATAAGTCGGAGGCCATTGCAGTTTTGGCCAATGGGTTTCCGGATCGATAACTAGCCGTTCTTGAGCAACCAGCAACGCTAACAACAGAACCAACCCCAAAGTGGTTGGAATACCGCACGCGAGGAGTCGGAACGCGAGCTTTCGAGATCGTGAAGTGTCGCGGCTGTCGAGTGCGTCATCAGCGTTCGCGGCGGCTTCTTCTTCACATGACCACATTGAGCTGTTGACCTTCCTTAGACACTGCGATTCATCACCGACTTCAAATGGTACGGATCGGCCCTGCCATAAGAAGTACCAAACCGAATTGTATGTTACTTGGTCGACGGCCAATGCGTTAGTGCGCGGCTGTGAATCGCTCCTGGTGCAATTTGCGACAATGTGCGTTGCTGGCCGGTAAGTGCTCGTCGTCCACGTCCAGGGTTCTTGGATTTGCGAGGCGTTATTGTTACCGTACGGCTTCCCCAAAACCTTGCACCAAAAGGTATCCGATGATCGACCCAGCCAGGCTGCTGCAACCACGACGAAAAATCACCGGAATCTCGGCAATTCTGCTGCCGTTTCAGGAAAACGGCGAAATCGACTGGGTCGGATTTGACGCCCATGTAAAACGCACGGTAGAAGCTGGGCTACAGCCGGCCATTAATATGGACACCGGATTCGCACATCTCATCGACGATGCGATCCGACGGGAGGTTTTGGAACGAACAAAAGCTATTGCCGGTGATGGGAAATTTGTGTCCGGCGCCTTCGTGAAAGATCACCCAGGAGCCTCATTCAATCGCGACGCCTACGCGGCGCAAATCGATCAGATACAGAGTTTTTCCGGAGTTCCGGTAATCTTCCAGTCATTCGGTCTCACCGGTCAATCGGATGATGCGATCATTTCCAGCTATGGGTCGCTCGGCGAGATGTGTGACCAGTTTATCGCTTTCGAACTGAGCGACCTGTTCGCGCCGTTTGGCAAGATCTACTCCTTGGACGTCTACACGGGGCTGCTTGACGTCTCTCCTTGCCTCGGCGCAAAACACTCGTCGTTACGTCGCGAACTGGAATGGCAACGGCTGAAGTTGCGCAACTCGCGGCGACCGGAATTTAAGGTCTTCACCGGCAATGATCTGGCGATCGATATGGTGATGTATGGAAGCGACTACTTGCTTGGGCTAAGCACATTCGCGCCGGACATGTTCGCACTCCGCGACCAATACTGGGAGCAAGGGGATTCACGCTTCTACGAGCTAAACGATGTGCTACAGTACTTGGGTTTTTTTGCCTTCCGTGCTCCCGTACCAGCCTACAAGCACTCGGCAGCAATGTTCCTCAAGCAGCGGGGTTGGATCAACACGGACCGCACCCATCCGAAAAGCCCACCGCGCCCCGACAGCGACCAAGAAATCCTCAGTCGGATTCTCGACCAATTGATCGCCTTGTCCTAGTTCGTCATTCACTGAATCGGTATCGGATCGAATGATCCGCAGCGAGTCAAATCATGATCTGGCGAATCGGTTGCAGCGTCTCGACACCAACTAGTTTTTGGTCAAGTCCGCTGTAGAACTAGCTCAGAACGTTGGGGTCCAGTCCGAGTTGGTTCAGCACGGTGGCGTGGAGGTGCTTAACGTGGAATGGATTTTCCACAGCTCGGCTTCCCAATTCGTCAGTCGTACCGACGCTGACGCCGCCCTTACTCCCGCCTCCGGCCCGGGTACTGCATTCCCCGGTGCGCGTTCTACGAGTTTTGATGAGTGGATCGACGGCCGTGAAGACACGATTTTGGTCACCGAAATCGCAAATTCGACAATCCCCTGGACTCAGCCTTTGGATCTGGCATGTGACAGTCTCGTACACGACTCGAAATCGTCACCGTCGATTTCGGCCGTCCATTGGCGACGACCGTTGGTCGTTTTCGCCGATGGCATTTTGGGCTATGACATGCTGCCGTCGATTTCGAACGCAGAACTGCATAGTCTGATCACGATCGCCGGCGGAGAATCTACGACCCGTGCTTCGCTAACGCGTCGAGTTAACGACCCGTAACCCGAAGCGTAAGCGAGGGCGGATAGACCCTACGTCTTCAATCCAAAGGCACGGCATTTTCGTCAAGAATCATGCCCTCCCAGAACACGACGGACGTCGTGTTGTAGGCTATCCCACCGATGATGTCTTGGAGACGTTCAAATCGGTCCCCTTCCTTGGAATCGGGGGTCATCGATGTTGTACCTGGGTGAGCGGCTGATCTGAGCCATTCGTTTCAAACTGCCGGCTACTTGCCGAATCGCCACAGATCCGACGGCGTGTGCGCGTGCTTAAAAATGCGGACGGCCTCGGTTACCTGTTCCTGCTGCGTTGCCGAGAGATCGTGTTGTTCCCCAAGATCGTTGGATAAATCGTACAGTTTGATAGGTCCATCGGGAGTCTTGTGGACGTTTAGTTGAACGGCCTTCCAACGACCAAATCGAGCGGCCCGTTTGCCACCCTGCTCATAGAACTCCCAATAGAGGTACTCGTGCTGCTTCTGGGACTGCGGCTTGCCGGTTAACGTTGGCACTAGCGAGATGCCGTCCACGTCGTTCGGCACGGCCGCGCCGGCCAATTCACACAACGTGGGCAGTACGTCCCAGTGCGCAGAAACAAGGTCGCACTCTTCGTTTGCCGGCGTCTTCCCTGGCCAACGAACGATGAACGGCGCACGAATGCCGCCCTCAAACAGATCTCGCTTGAATCCCTTCAGTGGTCCATTGCTATCAAAAAAAACCGGATCGTGCCCCCCTTCGCGGTGTGGCCCGTTGTCCGAACTGAGCATCACAATTGTATTCTCTTCGAGTCCCAGCTCATTCAATAGATCGAGAAGCCGGCCAACGTCCTCGTCCATCTTTGTCATCATTCCCGCAAACGCGGCGATTGGATTTTTGACCAGCGGGCCGCGGTACTTTCCAATCTTCTGTTCAAACTGCGAGAACTTCTCTCGAAATGGAGCCGAATACGAAGCGGGCACATGCATTGCTGCGTGAGGAATCGTCACTGGAAGAAAACAAAAGAATGGTTGCTCTCGATTGTCGCGAATGAACTCCAACGCTTCATCGATAATCAAATCGTGCGCGTATGTTTTGCCGTCCAAGGCGACTCGATCGCCATTATCCCAAAGGTGAGTAGGATAATAGGTGTGAGCCTGACGCTGGCAATTGTAGCCAAAGAAAACATCAAAGCCCTGATGGATCGGATCGCCCTTCGAACCCGGGTTGCCGAGTCCCCATTTTCCAAATGCACCCGTGGTATAGCCGGCACCACTGAGTAATTCGGCAACTGTAACGATGTCGTCGGCCAAAGGGTATTGACCCTCGGGTTGGACCTCCTTGTTTCCCCTAATAAATGTGTGCCCCGTGTGCTTCCCCGTCATCAGCACACTGCGCGTTGGCGCACAGACGGTGCAGCCGGCATAGTGTTGCGTAAAACGCAGGCCCTGCTTTGCCAATGTGTCGATGCGAGGCGTGGAGAACTTCTTTTGCCCGTAACAACTCAAGTCCCCGTAACCCGCATCATCCAACAGGATATAGACCACGTTAGGTTTCGTCGTTTCTCCATGAGCGGACGCGTTGACAACGGCCAAAACTGCGGCCGCGATGATAAGGGATTTTTTCGCGATGATCGTAGAGACCTTTGGGTTAATCATGAATCGTCTTCGGAGAGGGAGCGAGGGGATGTTCTTGCTGGACGTGCCCGCCCAGCTACGACCAGTATCTCCCATCCGCGCGGCGATCGGAAGATAGGACAGATGGAACGGCGACAGTTTCCGCTGTTTCCAACGACGATTCCGCAAGACGAGTCCTTGCCATGCAGCTCTTTTTTCTACTGATCAGTGGCTTCAATCGACATGCCCGGTTATGGTGTACAACGGGGTACTCAGAGCAGAGTTATTGGGAGCGAAGAGATGCGTTCTGTCGATAAGTCGAGACGAAAGTTTCTGAAGACGACCGGCGCGGTTTCGCTGGCAGTCGCGGCCGCACCAGCTTTCGTTGGAGCGACGGACAAGGGCGGTACGAAACCCGTCATCGTTGGAGTGGAAGGCTATCGATACGAGGTCCACCACAATTTCCTCGATGTTCCCTCCAACATTCCCTGGCAGGAAACTCACGGCGTGGCTGTCGACAAGGCCGGGCAGATTTACGTCAAACATCGCACAAAGACCCGCGAACCGATCGACGCGATTGTGGTCTTTGATCGGGACGGAAAGTACGTACGTTCATTCGGAAAAATGTACCATGGCGGCGGTCACGGCGTCGACATCCGCGAGGAAGAGGGCGAGGAGTGCTTGCAGGGTGGGCATCAAACCACCGGAGATTCAGAGAAAGGGCATCAAACCACCCCTGATTCAGAGGATGGCATCGAACCACCGGAGACACAGGCTGCCGAATGGTGAAGGCAAACTG
>DUDC01000142.1:21511-24072 GCA_012959465.1 Planctomycetaceae bacterium | reverse complement strand
GCCCGTGCCACACATTCGCGGGGCGATGCGCCGCGTCAATCGACCAAGACCCAATGCGGTGTGGACCAAGCTAGATGTCCATGAGCGGCCATCAAGTTGCCGGGTAGCACGGTCGCTGCGTTCTCCTGCGAGATTCGCCAGTAGTACCAGTGGACTCCCGGTGACAATCCGGTGTCGCGATATTCAATGTTAAGGTCCTTCTCGCCATTACCTTGAAACGTACGAATCTGTTCGCCATTTCGAATGAGAACGGCAGAAACAAGCGGTCGCGTTCCGATCACTTTCAGTTTCAAGGTTACGGCGCCGTCAGCCACCGCGACGTCGCGGCCCATTATTGTGCCATTAGCCCTCGCGTCAACGAAAATCCGCGATCCGTTTGTTGCATAACACCGTCGTTGCCGCAGCGCATCGAGGATCGAGTCGGCTGTCAGTTCCTCCGCAAAGATACCGGTCAGTGCTCCACTCAGACCAGGTGCGCGGCGATGTGAGTCGCCGTTTGCGACAAATCCTAAGCGAACGCCTCGGTCGAGTGGTTCATGAAAGAGCTTTGGTACGCGGTTGATGTAGTTTCGCCACCCAGAGGTCAACTCCATGCCGACCTCTACTTTGTGTCCCGAGGCAAGAAACGCGTCGTGTTGCGTGAACGTAATGCCACCCGCCTTTTCCACCACTTGGTTCAACTCTGCGATGTCGTTCGCCACCTCAGGAAAGCGAACCAACGGACCACCAGACGGCGGGAAAATCACACTACGGTGATTGGGATACGAGCGATTCCGATATGGCGCTGTCCAGTTTCCCCGATCGGAGAGTTTCGCCGTCACGATTCCGGGAATCCGCGAGGTCCATTCGTAGCCGGGCAACGACAGGAATTTGCCCGGCTCGGCATAGGCAGCGGCAAAAAAGTTGCCCAATGCGTACTCGTATTCGGTCAATGGAACGTCGTACAGAAAATCGTTGTTGGTGAACGTTACGACGTCCAGACGAGCGCGGTCACGAGCGTAATGTGTCAACTCGTAGTGTTCGCCTTCGGCGTCACTCGTTAGGCCACTATGGCAGTGCATATCCGCCCAATAGAGTTGATACTTTTCGTCGTCAACTTCAATTTCCCGACGTTCGGTGAGTTCATTTTCGATCGGCAGCTCGATTGGCCGCCATCCAGTCCACTCATCCTGTTTAAACGGTTGGGTGTTTGCCAAGTCGGCGACCACGCGGTGATAGATCCGACGGTTGTTACGCGGAAGTTGAGAAGCCAGCATGACGAATCGCCCACGATCCGCGCGATTGGGATGAGAAAGGTGATAGTCGACGTATCCGTTGTGAAGGACAACTGCTTCACTCCAGACTCCATCCTTCATTGGCCGGCCGAGTAGATCACCGACAACGTCGGTGGTCCGTCCACGGTGATCGGATTTCCGCTCCCAGAGCAGCCAGAGGTCCTTTCCGTCTTCGAGGAGCATCGGCGCCGCTCGCCGACCAAGGTATCCGCCCGTGGCAACGGCTCTCGGTTCGATTTTTGCAACGAGCCCTTGCGTCAGTTCGGCCGCGGCGGAATTTCCAAATCGGTCCTTGACCATCGTCCATTGAGCATCCCGACGAATTGCTGCTCTCAGCGTGTGCCATTGGCTGATCACACCAGCCCCGCCGATAACGTCTTCTTTCTGTAGCCATGCGACGTATAACCCCTGCCGCGTTGCCAGTGCGGTCGGCGTCAGACAGTGCTGGCCCAATGGCGAGACCTGTTCTACAACGCCTAACTCGGGAAGTGTTCGACGACCCTTGATGTTGTATCGGGCCCCATCGTAACTGTCCCAAAAGCTCCACACCTCTCCCGTTCCGTCGACAGCCAAAGCTGTCCGAAATGCATCTGAACCCGTGGGTGAAATTGCAACCGGTGTCCTCCAAGTGCCGCCGTCCAAGAGGCGACTTCGAATCCGAAAACGACCATCGATCTGCTCACTCCATGCTGCGGCCATCCCGGTCGGCGAAACACGAACCACCGAGGGAAAAATCGCGTCATGTCGAGCATCCGAAATGGTAACCATCTGTCCCCAGAGCCCCTTGTGTCTCCGTCTCGCCAAGACTTGCCACCGTCCGTCCAGTTTGGAGGACCAGACGACCCACACAGATCCATCGTCCATCAAGACGACGGCGGGCGGGCCATGAATTGACCGCTGTTGGGAAACCGTATGGATTGGTCCCAAGCGACCATCCGCTTCGACCCGTTGCAACAGAACTCGGTCCTGCCTTCCACGATAGCCATGCCAAGCGGTCCATGTTGCGCCGTCGTCTGTCGTCACAATCGACGGATGCGAATCGTACGTCGATCCCTCCGTATTGATGGCAACACTCTTGATCATCGACTCGAAAACGCTGCCGTGTTCGTCTTCGCCGAGCAGAGGCGCTGCGAAGATTACCAATAAGGCGAACAGATGCGACGCAGAAACGGCGTGTTGGCACCTCTTCATCAAACTCTCCCTTTGTGACGCCCCACGAAGGCTCTCTGCAAAGGTCTTCGCCTAATCATGGTGGCGTGAATCTTCGTGACTTTGTGTTTTTGTGTG
>DUDC01000142.1:0-21450 GCA_012959465.1 Planctomycetaceae bacterium | reverse complement strand
ACTTTGTGTCTTTGTGTGAGGACAAATCATGTTCTCACACTCAGGCACTACGGCGCGGTATCTATACGTGGTTCGGTGTTCGGAGCAGGAGCAGGTGAAAACCATATCCACCCTCGACGGATAACCTCAGACATCTTCGTGTGAGACTATCGTAAGTGATCACACAAAGCCACAAAGCCACCAAGGGTGACTTCTTGTTTTTGTTGCAGATGGACTTGCCGAAGCAGTAACATAAGCCGTTCAAGAGAATTGCCCAGCCCGAATCTCAGGAGAAGATCGCATGATCGATTCAAGTGTCTCTCGACGTGACTTCATAAAATCGACGGCGACCAGTTCGGCTGTTGGCGCGGCAGGGGGTCTGCTATCTGCATCTGCATCCGCTCATGTCGCCGGAGCAAACGAGCGACTTCGGATTGGCATCATCGGTCCTGGACGCCGTGGTTTTGGCACACACGTCAAAACGCTGGCAAAGCTACGGAACCTGGGGACCAAGATCGATATGGTAGCGGTGAACGATGTCTACACAGTCCATCGAGATCAAGCGGTCGATTTCATCAAGAAGGAAACGGGCATCACCCCCAAGACGTATCGCGACTATCGCGAGTTGTTGGCGGACGATTCGATCGACGCGGTCTGCATCGCCACGCCAGATCATTGGCATGCTAAACAGACCATCGATGCCCTGGCGGCTGGCAAACATGTCTATTGCGAAAAGCCGATGACACACACGATTGAAGAATCGCAAACAGTCGTCAGCGCATGGAGGGCGAGTGATCTAGTGTTGCAAGTCGGTGTGCAATCCACCAGCTCACCCGTATGGAACGTGGCTAACGAGATGATCACGACGGGGCAACTAGGCAAGATCGTGCAGTTCCAGACCGAGTGTTTCCGCAACGGCCGCGCAGGCATGTCCCGGCACAATGTAATTACCGAAGAGATGACGCCCACGAACATCGATTGGAGACGCTGGCTTGGTGTCGAGGAAGGACTAGCGCCAGACATGGTCTTCGACCGAGCTACGTACGGGCAGTGGCGATGTTACTGGCCGTTCAGCATGGGGATGTTCGGCGATCTGTTTGTACATCGCATCACCGGCATGCTCAAAGCAACCGGGCTGCGAAATCCCGGTCGGGTCGTAGGCGGTGGCGGGATCTTTCTAGAATACGACAATCGCGATGTACCAGATGTCGGCTCGCTGATCGCTGATTTCCACGAGGGCGTACAATGTGTTGTCAGCAGCACGATGGTTGCCGAAGAGTTGAAGCTGGAACACATTATCCGCGGCCACCACGGGGCACTGCTATTCCACAAACCGTGCTATCTGAACGGCTCGAAGGCCTCGTTTGAATTTGTGCCGGAACGGCCACAGGTAACACTCAACAACGAACCAAAACGCACGACGTACGAGGCAACGGTCGACCATGACATCAACAGTATGCATTTCCTTAACTTCATTTCGGCAATTCAAGAGGGCAAGCCGAACTCGGTAAATAACGATCCGGTGCTCGGCGGTGCCGCAGTGATGATGGTAAACCTGGCGATACGCAGTTATCGCGAGGGAAAGGTGTTTCACATCGATCGCAACGGTCGGGTCAGCGACGGCAACACCGGATGGGCTGCGAACTGGGAATCCATGTCACGAGCGCAAGCCAAACCACGACACGTCGCTGGTTGGAACGCCGGCGATAAGGGCAGCGTGATGACTCCGTTCAAGTATCAGAACCTAGCGGGTCCATGGAAAAACGGCGAACCACCAAACGGCAGCTGACCAGGCGGAGCCTGGCACCGGCCGCCAAAACGACCTAGAATTCTGGACGACGGTGATGGGTAAGTGGCATCGAATTGCATCATTCGACAGAGTAGATACCAAGGGAGTAGTGAGAAACGCCATGAATAGTCTCTGCTTTTCGCGAAGCCACGTGTATTTGTCGGTTGTATTATGCCTCGTTTCGACAGGCCAGTTGTGCGGCCAGCAATTTGATCCGGCCAAAGCAGCCGGTTTACATGGTGGACTCATTGTTCAACTTGGCGGCAGCGATACGACAGCAGCGGCGGCATTGAGTTTGACCGGACGATACCTGATTCACGTCTTTGACACCGATGCGAAGACGGTTCAATCGGCCCGAACGGGATTGACCAAAGACGGCTACTACGGCTTGGCCTGGGCGGAGCTTCAACGTGAACCCGAACGGCTCCCCTACGCCGAAAACATGATCAACCTGGTCGTAATACGCGACTACATCGTACCTCTCGATGAGCTCATGCGGGTGATCACTCCCGGCGGTGCGGTCGTCGTTACAAATGCCGATTTGTTGGACCGGACAGAACTTGAAGCGAGTGGATTCGAACCGACCTCGGATGCCAGCGCGTTTCTTGTCGGTCGCAAACCCTGGCCGAAGGCGATGGACGTCTGGTCCCATCCTCGGCATGCGGCCGACGGGAACGCAGTTTCCCACGACACAATTGTTGGGCCGCCGGACCGAGTTCGCTGGATCGCCGCCGCCACGTCCGAAGTGGAGGGAATGGTGACTGCGGGCGGGCGAAATTTCTACGGCGGGATCCTGGCGCGGGACAGTTTCAACGGACTAAGGTTGTGGCATCGCAGTCTTCGACGCGAAGACGAAAACAACCCGCCGGCTTTCGACCTACCAAAACTGGCAAGTAGTGGTCCACGCCCCATCGCCTCGGATCGACTATTGTTTGCCGTGTTGCAGAATCGGCCGGTCGCATTGAACGCCAAGACGGGCGAAGTCGTCGTCAGGTTTGGCGACATGGTGACACCCAAGGCAGTTCTGTTCGATGGCGTACGCGTGATTGCTGCAAACGATGATTCGGTTCGCGCGTTTAGCATTGAGACTGGAAATGAAATCTGGAAAGTCCTGGCAGTTGATCCGCAAAATATCGTAGGTGATGGACAAGTTGTATCGTTCATGCAGGGCCGCGTCCGTCGAGGCGAAAAGGCCGAAGCGATTGTCCTGGACGCCAGAACGGGCGAAACAAGATGGCGTCGGCAGGACTACCCTTGGCTGCCTAGTGTGGCCAGAACAGTACTCTCTCAAGGACTACTTGTCTTCGAAGTCTCGTCGCTCAACGATCACGACGCGGGCAATGGCATCCACGTGGTTTCGGCCAGTACAGGAGAACATCGATGGTCAAAGGAATTCGCGCCTGGAATGAACCATCGACGGCAGGCCCGAGCGATGTTCTTGGAGAATGATCTTTGGATTCTCCACGGTGGGAAAATCAATACGAGCGACACTACAAAACGTGAACGAAAACCGGTCCAGATCTCCGCTTTGAATCCACAAACGGGCAAGACACGCGTCACGTATCCTGCCGGGTTGACTCACTGTTTCCCGCCAGTGGCCACACCAAACTTCATGTTTGCCGGCGAATTGGATCTGACAAGTTTGACGACTGGATCGACCATCGCGAATCGCATCACCAAGGCGAATTGTTCTCGCGAAAATGGTTGGGTTCCCGCGAATGGACTCGTGTACACGACGCCAAAACACTGTACCTGCTGGCCGATGCTCCGCGGATTCGTGGCAATGGCACCGGCCATCAGTGACGAGTCATCGAAGCGTCTGCCCGTTGAACAGATTGAATTTGTTTTGGAAAAAGGTCCTGCACAACACGATCCCACAGCGCCTGATCCTCAGCCACACGATTGGCCCCTCTATCGCAATGATCGCTGGCGAAGCGGCAGCGCGACGGCGGCAGGCCCAAAGAACATCGAACAACGTTGGATTGTTTCACTTGATTCGCACAGCGTTGCTCGCGCCAAGCAAAGTGGCGCTATCCTAAACGACTGGGAAGACAATCCAGTGGTGAAAGGACCGGTTAGCGCCCCCACCATCGCCAATGGCATCGCGTATGTTACGCGCCCGAATTCTCACGAGTTGATCGCCATCGAGACGTCGGGCGGCAATGAAGTCTGGCGTTTCACCGCCAACGGCCGTCTCGATACACCGCCCGCCATTCACCGCGGTCTCTGCCTTTTCGGCTCGGCAGACGGCTGGGTCTACGCGTTGCGTAGCGACTCGGGGGAAGTTGTCTGGCGGCTCCGCGCCGCCTTATCAGACGAGCGGATTGTTGCCTATGGACAAGTTGAGTCGCCCTGGCCGGTGCCGGGAGCAGTGCTCGTCATGGATGGGGTAGCTTATTTCGCTGCCGGGCGGCAACCACTGGCGGACGGTGGAATCCTGGTGTTTGCGGTCGACCCTTTGACCGGTGAACGCCATTGGGTCAAGAGGATCAGCACGGTACCTCAGAGAGGCTTCTATGAAAACTCAGGGCTAGAATTCGATCCATTTGATATTCTGCACGCCGAAGGAGATGGCCTGGCAATGTCGCGGTGGGTGTTGTCGCTCGACGGCAAGGACATTGCAGTTGATAAATGGAACGCATTCGCCAAACTCAATACGGGCGGTGGCGACGTTTGGGTGCCCCGCGGGTCCTGGACCTATGGGGCCCGACATCAGCACCGGTTTCGCGGCGAGGCGCCGAGGCGGCCGCTCGTTGTGTTTCGCGATGACAAGGTCTACAGTTCGTTGAATGGTAGTACGAACGTATTCTGTCGCGACTTCAACCTAGAAGACGGCGAAAAGTTCGACAGCAAGTGGATTACCGGATGGAAGGCGTCACAGACGGCTCGAGAGAACGGTAAACCGTACCGAACATACCGAATCGCCGAGGGCGCGAAGTGGTCCGTTGATCCATTTTCTGACGCGAGCCAACCGGTTGAGGAGACTCAACCAGGGACACAGTTGCACAATCGAATCCACGCGATGGCACTGGCAAACGATGGCAAACTGTTCGTCGTTCATCAAGACGGTCGCCTCAAAGTGATTTCAACGGTCGACGGCAAAGTGCTCAGCGAATCTCGATTGCCGGCACCTGCCTGGGATGGACTAGCGATCGCAGAGAACCGGTTGTTCCTCACCACTCAGGATGGTGAACTCTTGTGTTTGGGCGAGTAGAACACACGATTATTTTCTTGGCAGAAACCGGACGCTAACGCGTGCCGGCTGACGGGCGTGCGATGGATCAGCCGCCGGGCCCTAGCCCGGGTTCCGGGAACAGATTTGTCAATTGAACCAGCAACGACAGTCGTCGCAGAGGCAACTTGCTATACTGTCGGTTTTCCCTTCCTGCAGCGAAGCAACTCCGATCATGAGCAACCGTGCAATCACTCTAGCGGCGACATGCTTGTCGCTCGTTTTCATTGGCGTACGTGTTCCAGCGGCCGAATTACCGAACATCGTCCTTATTATGGCGGACGACTTGGGCTACGCCGAATTAGGAAGTTATGGCCAGACCAAAATCCGTACGCCGCACCTCGATCGACTTGCCAAGCAGGGAATGCGGTTTACTCGGAACTACGCCGGCAACGCAGTTTGCGCTCCGTCACGTTGCGTGTTGATGACGGGCAAACACCCGGGACACGCGTATATTCGCAGCAATCGCGAGGTGCAACCCGAAGGACAGGCACCAATCCCCAAGGCCGAGTTGACGATGGCGGAAGTACTCAAGCAAAGGGGTTACGTCACGGGAGCGTTTGGAAAATGGGGCCTTGGCTCGCCTGGTTCCGAGGGTGACCCTCTCCAGCAAGGATTCGACCGCTTCTTTGGTTACAATTGTCAACGGCATGCACACAGCTACTACCCGTCCTATTTGTGGAGTGACGATCAGCGAATAGACCTAGAGAATCGTCCGGCCATTCCTGGCCACGCGCCATTCCCGAAGGACGCCGATCCGGGTGATCCAAAAAGTTACGATCGCTTCAAAGGTCGGGATTACGCACCAGACCGGATCAACGCCCAGGCGTTGCGGTTCATACGAAATAACAAGAACCGCCCATTCTTCCTTTATTATCCGACCGTGATTCCGCACGTCGCGCTTCATGTTCCTGACGACGATCTCAAACCGTACCTGGTGCAAAAGTGGCACGATCCTCCATTTACCAAACCGGACGGGTACGGGTACACGCCGCACTTCACACCCCGCGCCGCCTATGCGGCCATGATCACTCGAATGGATCGGTACATCGGTCGTCTGTTAGACCTATTGGATGAATTGCAGTTGACGGACAATACTCTGGTCATCTTCACCTCGGACAACGGCACAACTCACTTGAAGGGCGAGGTTGACTACGAATTTTTTAGGAGCGTTGGCCCACTGCGTGGATTGAAGGGTTCGTTGTACGAAGGTGGCGTGCGTGTTCCGCTGATCGTCCGATGGCCGGGAAAGATTGAGGCGGATAGCCATTCTGACTACGTCACAGGGTTTGAAGATTGGCTGCCGACGTTGGCGGCAATCACGGAGCAGCACGACCTCGTTGAATCAACCGACGGCGTCAGTTTGATACCCGTGTTGACGGGAGAGGTGGCGACCAAGCGTCCATTCCTATATCGAGAATTTCCATCCTACGGTGGCCAGCAAGCAGTTTGGCTAGGTAAATGGAAGGGGATCCGCACGAACATGCTCCGTCGGTCAAACAAGGCCCCACTTTCGATCGAGTTGTTTGATCTGTCAAATGACACGGGCGAGAAACATGATGTGGCCAAGGATCATCCGCAAGTCATCAAGAGAATCGCCCAACTGATGGTCGACCAACATGTTCCGTCTGAGTATTTCCCCATTGCCCCAATCGACTAGTGTTCGATCGTAAACATCGTAGAGTCAAAGGAGCAGTGCTGGCAATGGACGTGCTGATGATTGGGACCGGAGAGTACACCACCGGATATGTCCACGGCAAGGCGGCCGTTTCGGACAAGAGTGCAGGCGTTGTCGCCCTGACGTGTTTTGATCTTCGACGCCGCGGCAAGGTAGACGTATTACGGATGGCCGGCACCAACGGCACGAAATTCCCCGGAATCCGTCGACATCTAGAGGCCGTAGTCGGCCAGGTCTATCGTGACATGGATATCCGTTTTAGCTCGTACCCATCCGATGATGTCTCCTGCGATCCAACCGCCTACTGTCAGGGCATCGACGAGATGCAACCGGGTGATGTGGCGATTGTTTTTACGCCCGACGATACGCACTTTGAGATTGCCATGCATGCGGTGCAGGCGGGTCTGCACGTGTTAATTGCGAAACCGCTTACCAAGACGTTAGAAGAACACCTAGACTTAGCGCGAGTTGCGGCATCTTCAAATGTACTGGTGGCAATGGAAGTTCATAAACGCTGGGATCCTCTTTACATCGACGCGCGAGACCGGATACGTGGTTTGGGGGATTTTAGTTTCTTTCAGTCCTACATGAGTCAGCCAAAATCACAGCTTGAGACTTTTCGTCGCTGGGCGGGAAAGGCGAGTGATATCAGCTACTACCTGAATGCTCACCACATTGACTTTCATGCTTGGGCAAATGCAGGACTCGCTCGTCCGCTTAGTGTTCAGGCCAGCGCAGCGACCGGTGTCGCCCATGGTTTGGACATTGACACCGAAGACACAATTTCCCTCATGGTCCAATGGGAAAACACCAGCGGCAACCTCGGTACAGCCATCTACACTTCGTCTTGGATCGCCTCGCGGTCCGACGTCCATTCCCAGCAACGGTTCTTTTACATGGGGCATGATGGCGAAGTCACCTTGGACCAAGCTCATCGAGGCTATTCGCTGTCGACTGATGAAAGCGGAATGCAGTCGCTGAACCCCCTGTTCATGAAATACACACCCGATTCCAAAGGGGATTTTGTGGGACAATCGGGGTACGGGTACCGGAGTATTGAGGATTTCGTATCGGCTGCGACAATGATCCGTTCTGGCGGATCCACGCCGAACGACTATTGCCATCGGCTGGCGACGATCGACGATACAATACCCGTCACGGCGGTCCTTGAAGCCGGTCGCCGTAGTTTGGATCGGCACGGAGCAACGATCGCGATTCCCTACGACGAAGAGGGGAAAGTCAGCGGATTCTGAGAGATAGTTCAACTTAGATTTGAGGAACGATGCATGTTACCAGGAATCAAACAATTCGACCTAACCGGCCGAGTGGCCATCGTCACTGGCGGGTCCAAAGGCCTCGGTGAAGCGATGGCCGCCGGATTGGCATCAGCCGGAGCGAATGTCGTTTTGACTAGCCGCAATTTGTCAGAAGTAGAAGAAGCGGCCCACCAGATCGCCAGTGATTTTGGCGTCGAAGCGATGGCATTGCAATCGGACGTTACCGACCCGGTGGCGGTGGACGAGGTAGTACAAAAAACACTTGGCAAGTTCGGCAAGATCGACATCTTATTGAACAACGCGGGCATCAACATTCGCGGTGCGATCGATGAGCTCAGTTACGAGGAGTTTCAGCAGGTTCAAGAGATCAACGTCTCGGGTGTATGGCGATTCTGTCGGGCCGTCGTACCGCACATGAAGGCTGCCAAATACGGGAAAATCATCAACCTGGGCAGCACGCTTGGATTGGTGGGATTAGCGAACAGAACACCCTATGCGACCAGCAAGGGTGCGGTGGTCCAAATGACTCGGGCGTTGGCACTAGAACTTGCACCACACGGAATTACCGTCAACGCCATCTGCCCTGGCCCATTCCTGACACCGATGAATGTACCCATTGCCGACACCGACGAAGGAAAGCAGTTCATCGTTGGAGCGACCGCATTACAGAGATGGGGGCGTCTAGAGGAAATCCAGGGCGCCGCTATATTCTTGGCTAGCGAAGCATCCAGCTACTTAGTTGGGAGCATGTTTGTCGTCGATGGTGGCTGGACGGCCCGTTAGCTCTCGACATGCCGTACAAAAACAAGGGTTCTAGAGTTGAGTCGTGTTGCCATTACCATGGGAGACCCCGCCGGCGTCGGGCCTGAGTTATGTCTTGCGGCGCTCCGCGCATTCACTGGAGACCCCCATATTACGCCGATCATCGTGGGTGATCTGGCAGTGCTACGTCAAGTTGCGTCGGTGTTGGGCACCGCTGTGCCCGAGGTTCACATTTGGACAGTCGACCAATTCGAAGAGCAATCCGCGGCTCATATGGGTCCGGGCATCATCGATGTGCGAGCCATTAAAACCGGTCAATTCACTCAAGGAAGAGTCGGTCCGGCAACCGGACATGCGGCCTACACTTATTTGACCAAAGCCATCGATTGGGCAATGCAGGGACATGTCGATTCGATCGTCACTGCCCCAATACACAAAGAGGCACTTTCATTGGCGGGGTTCGACTATCCGGGCCATACGGAAATACTCGCTGAACGGACTGGTACTGAAAAATACTGCATGATGTTGACCTCGTCACAGATCACATGCAGCCTGGTAACAACTCACGTCGGATTCCGCCAAATCGTCGACCTGCTGTCGGTGAGCAAGATTCTAGACGTACTGTCTCTAACACGGGATGCAATGGTAAGACTGCGTGGCCGAGACGTACGATTGGCAGTTTGCGGCCTAAACCCGCATGGTGGCGAAAATGGTCTGTTTGGAGATGAAGAAAAACAGATTATTGGACCCGCCGTCGAAGAAGCACGGCGCATGGGCCTCGACGTGATGGGACCGTTACCCGCAGATACTGCATTCGTGGCGGCCATCCGCAACCAAGTGGATGCCTACATTTGCATGTACCACGACCAGGGACTGATCCCGCTGAAAGCACTGGCGTTTGATGAAGCGGTCAACGTAACACTTGGATTGCCAATTATCCGTACGTCCGTTGACCACGGTACGGCGTTAGACATCGCCTGGAGGGGTGTTGTCCAGGATTCCAGCATGATGCATGCCATTCGTCTCGCGGCCGAAATGGACCGTGGAACCAACCCACTTGCCTCGTAATCGAAGAGTGCAAAACGGCCGCTCCGGCGGCAAGCAACTTCCCGCTAGAAAAAACAAAAACGATGATCCCAGGAAACCTGTAGAAAAGCTCGGCTGTTTCCCGTACTCATTGTCAGGACGTTACTGATTATGGTCGATTCAAGTTCAAACGTCTCCCTGGAAGATCGTCTCCGCAAGGGAGACCCCGATGCGTTGGCAGAGTTGTTGTCGATGCACCGCGAGCGATTGCATCGCATCGCGCGTTTCCGAATGGACGGGCGCCTTCAGGGCCGTATCGACCCGGACGACGTGCTACAGGAGGCTTACCTAGCCGCGGCACAACGATTGAAACATTTCGCTGGGCGCGACATGTCTGCATTCGTTTGGCTTCGGCTCATTGTCGGTCAAACATTGATTGATATCCACCGTCGCCATATCGGTGCCAAAGCGCGCGACGCGGGGCGAGAAATTCCGATTCACGGATTCGGTGGAGGCGAGCAGACGTCATCGGCATCACTAGCTCAAGCGTTAATGGGCAGCATCACGTCTCCCAGCCAGGCAATTGTGAAGGATGAACTGGCCGTTCAATTGGCGGAAGTAATCGACCAACTGGAACCGATCGATCGTGAAATCTTGGCACTGCGGCACTTCGAAGAACTCTCCAACCAAGAAGTTGCCGAAGTCTTGGAAATACAACAGAAAGCAGCCAGTATTCGCTACATACGAGCATTGAAACGTCTCAAGTCGAAACTGCATGGGAATCCGGACTTTGGCAACGCCGAATGACCTGTGGTGTGTCAGTGCTTGATTTTGGAGCGGTGATTCAGTGACGGTAGTCTGTAGTTTCCAGTTTGCGATTTTGGGCGAGAATGCCAATGCCAGCAGGATGCCTAAGAACTCCTTGGCTTTGACAACCACTAAATTGGATAACGAAATATTATGGCGAGCTCCGAAGATCATCAACGCGAACAGGATCAACAGTCGCTGAACGACGATTCGAAGCGTGCTGTCGACGGCGTCACAAATGACGCATCGGAGCCGGATCTTGTAGAGCAAGTGGCCGAAGAGTTCTTGCAGAGGTACCGAAAAGGTGAACGCCCCGCCATCGAGGAATTCACTCAACGGTACCCCGACCTGCAAGAGGATTTGCGTGAGTTGCTGCCGACGATCGCAGCAATGGAACGGATCAAGGTTGCCAAGGCGGATCGTGCGCCAGCGAAATCACTGACACGACTGGGCGACTTTCGTATCGTTGGTGAAATTGGTCGTGGCGGCATGGGCATCGTCTACGAGGCGATTCAAGAGTCACTCGACAGAGAAGTTGCCGTCAAAGTTCTGCCTCAGTCCTCGCTGATCGATGAACGGAGACTCAAACGATTCGAACGCGAGGCGCGAACAGCAGCAAAACTGCACCATACCAACATCGTCCCAGTTCTTGGTGTTGGCGACCATGAAGGCGTTCACTACTACGTGATGCAGTACATTCGCGGCGTTGGCCTCGACGAAGTGATATCGGCGCTTGGAGTCAAGAACCACGATTCAAGCTCGTCGTCGACGACACCAAGTGGCCGAAATTCGTTTGCTAGTGACGTTGCCCAAGCGCTGCTCAAAGGCCAATTCCTTCTTGCGGATTCTAGCCATGATGTCACGACCAATTCACAACAGCCCACGCGACTAGATATGGATGAAACGGTCGACATATTTGCCGCAGACTCTCTTGCTTTGAATGATGAAGCGGAAATGGCAATGGGCGTTACGGACAGCATGTCGACCCAGCGATTTTCCACCAAGTATTGGCGGAGTATCGCGAACACCGGACGCCAAGTTGCCGATGCACTCCACTATGCTCACACCATGGGTGTGCTGCACCGCGATGTAAAACCGGCAAACTTGCTATTGGATCGGACGGGCGTCGTCTGGGTCGCCGATTTTGGACTAGCCAAAGCCATCGAGCACGACAACGTCTCTCGCACTGGCGATATCGTGGGCACGCTAAGATACATGGCTCCCGAACAACTTCGCGAAAAAGCCGACTCGCGAAGCGATATCTTCAGCCTCGGTGTCACGCTGTACGAGTTGGTCACGCTTCGTCAGGCATTTCGGGATTCCGAGCGGAAACAGGCCTTCCTTAGTCAATCCCATGAACTCGTCCCGACATCGCCACGCAAGTTCAATCCTCGTATTCCTAGAGACCTCGAGACGATCATTCTCAAGGCGATGGCCATGGACCCAGAGGAAAGATACCAGGACGCCGGACAGTTGGCCGAAGATCTGCAACGGTTCATCGACGATCGACCCATTACCGCTCGTCGCATCCCATTGGCTGAACGAGCCTGGCGTTGGTGTCGCCGAAACCCGGCGATCGCCGGATTATCGACCACCGCGTGCCTGTTATTGTTCGTGGCCGCAGGGTCGTTGAGTGTCGCATATTTTCAAGCATCCGATGCGGCGGAAAGAGAAGCCGAATTACGCGCTCAAACCGAGGAAACGCTCAACGTCACCCTGAACGGATTGGAACAGGTTTATCGCCATTTTGCTCCAGACCGGGTTGTCGACCCACCCAGCTTGACTTATTCGAGCGAAGACCGCGAATCACTGGAAGTACAAGTCGAACCGGCGTTGGACGAGCAGTCGGTCGCTGTCCTGATGAAGGTCCTCAGTGTGTACGACGGGCTCGGCGAGAAAAACAGCGGCAACGAGCGATTGTCAGAGAGTGAGGCGGACGCCACGCGGCGGGTTGGTGATATCCAGCGACGATTGGGAAACCGCGAGGAGGCCGCCGCCAGTTACGAGAAAGCAACGAAACAATATCGCCAATTGAGTGAAGCCGCAAAATCAAGGAATGACGATCAAAGCAGCCAGCGTTATCAGTTGGAGTTCGCCCGCATCTGTTACAAGTTGGCCGTATTGCATTCGGGAGACCCAGACTTATCGGACGAGCACGTTCATCGAGCGATCGGCTTACTTACGAATTTAGCTCGCGACCCTAAATTCACGGCGGCAAAATTTGAACTTGCCAGAACGTACTATTTATCTCACCTGCTGGGCCAAGAACCGGACATTCGCTTGCAATCGTTCCAGTGGTCCGATTGGATGCAACTGGAGCTCGACAAACGGGTCGAGCGACTTATCGGGCCAGAACCGACCTCCGGTCGCCGTTCTCCTCGTCTTGGTCGTCGCGGTTTCTGGGCAAGAATCGATGGCGCGGGCCAGAGACGCAACGCGTCTAACAAGTACCTGAACGACGCCATCCAACTACTGGATGACATGCATGCAACTGGTAATGCCAGCGACGATTCGCAATTTCTGCGAGCGTTGTGCTTGGGCGGTCTTGCCGGTGAGCATCACGAGGAAGTAGTCAAAATTCTGCGGAACTTGGTCGGCAAACACCCCGAAAATACTGAATTCGTTTCGGCCTTCGCGAAACACCAGTTACGGCAAGCTCGAGCTCTCGAATATCATTTTTTTTCCTCCGACGATCGGAGCGAGGCGAGAGCAAGCGAAGTCGAACGGGCGTACCGTGGCGCTGTGGCGGCACAACGGCAAGTAATCCTTCTCTTTCCACAGGTCATTGCAAATCAGCTGTGGTCTCTCGAAATGGAGATCAGCCTCGCGCGGTGGTTCGTCGAACTTGATCAACCGGAGCAGGCGATCGTCGTGTTCAACGATGCAATAAGTGGAGTGATCAGGACCGAGGAGTTTACTCGTGAGAACCGACCTCTGGTGGATTACTTAGCGCAGATATTTCTGGAGTTGTCTTGGACGTATGCGATGACGGACAATCATATTGCCGAGCAATTTACCTGGAATATCGCAACGCAACTCGCGATGCCAGGCTTCCCGGGAAGAGCACCGGCTGGGCTCATCCCCAATCGGCGGGGACCTCCTTTGGACGGCCGTGGACCGGGAGGTGGTCGCGGATTCGAGGGCTCGGGCTCACGCAATAGACCGCCAGCCGGGCGGCGTCCCCGTTAAAGTAGGTCACGTTCGGCGAATGTGACCTACTACGTGCAGACGCCCGAAAAATGACGGTTTTGGCGGTGCGCGGTATACTGTCGGAAGCTGAAAAACAGATCTTGACGCGATTTCCCAAGAAAACCTATACTTCTTCGCCGTTCGCCCCCTGTGAACGACGCGAACGCTCAATGAAATGGAGAAGCGAATCATGAGCAAGGAAGCTCGACAATCGAATCCACGTCGCTTGCTGACACACGTATCATGGGTATTGGGAACGCTTGCGGTCATCGCGATCATCGTTATATTTCGGAACCTTGACAGCGAATCGGCACACGGTCAAACGACGCCTCGACGAACAACGAACGTCAAAACTGCCGCACCATCGAAATCCGTCGCACCCAATGGCGTGGTCGCCGTGGTAAATGGGCAACAGATCACTCGTGATCAGTTGGCATTCGAGTGCATGCGAAGATTCGGACCGGATGTCCTCAGTGGAATGATCACCACCTATCTGGTGCGTCAAGAGTGTACACGCAA
The DNA here is from genome assembly GCA_012959465.1 of Planctomycetaceae bacterium. Taxonomy (GTDB): domain Bacteria; phylum Planctomycetota; class Planctomycetia; order Pirellulales; family Pirellulaceae; genus UWMA-0346. The sequence goes on along the minus strand of DUDC01000142.1, from coordinate 7,192 downwards.
GGGAATTCGCATCGGCGAAGACAAAGTGAATGCCGAGGTCGCGCGGGTGGCAGAGAGCTTCGGTCTAACGGCCACACACTGGATCACACTGCTGGAGACGGAACGAAACGTACCTGAGGCAAAGTACCGCAACGAGATAATCTGGCCTCAACTGGCCCTCCAGGCGTTGGCCTTGAAAGAGGTCGAAGTGACCGACAAGGAACTCAAAGAACTATTTGATGCCCGATACGGTCCGAAGATCAAGACTCGCGTGATCATGACGTCCGATGCGACCAAAGCACGGCAACTCCTAGAACTCGTGAACCAGAACCCCGAAATCTTCGGCCAGGTTGCCAAAGACCACTCGGAGGATAGCAACAGTGCCGCCGCGCGAGGATTAATCCCGCCCATCGGCCGAAACATGGGAAGCCCAGAGATTGAAAACGCAGCGTTCGCACTGAATCCGGGACAAATCTCCGGCATCGTCCAAGTCGCAGATCAGTTCTTTATTTTGAAATGCGAGTCGATTATTCCCCAGGAATTTATTGCCGCGAAGGAATTGCCGCAAATCCAACAACAGCTTCGGGAACAAGTGCGAAGTCGAAAGATCAACTCGATAGCGATTTCGATTTCCACCGACCTTGAGAACCGGTCGAAAGTTGTTCGTGTTTTCGGCGAAAAAGACCTGCAAAAGAAGCATCCGCAGACCGCGGCGCTGATCAATGGACGAACGATAACTCTCACCCAACTAGCCAATGAGTGTTTCGATCGCCACGCCGAACAGGTGCTAGAAGGTGAGATTAACCGCACGGTACTGCGTCAGGAAGTAACTAAGCGGAATCTGACGGTCACTCAGCGTCAGCTGGACGAAGAGATTCGGCGAGCGGCAGAGACGTATGGTTACTTCAAGAAAGACCAGGTCGACGTCAATGCATGGCTGGAACAAGTAAAAACAGAATATGCGTCGATCGACGTCTATATTCGTGACGCCGTCTGGCCCTCCGTCGCACTGAAGAATTTGGTCGAGGGACAGGTCGTGATCGCCGAAAAGGAGATGGCAGAAGCATTCGAATCGAATTACGGGCCTCGGATTGAAGTGTTGGCAATTGTGATGAAAAACGAACGGAAAGCTCTGGAAGTGTGGGAAATGGCCAATGGAAATCGCACAGAGCAATTCTTTGGCGAGCTGGCAGCCGATTATTCCATCGAGCCAACGTCAAGAGCCAACGACGGACGGGTCGCGCCGATTCGACGCCATGGCGGCAGCAAAGCCATCGAAGATGAAGCGTTCAAGCTCCGGCCGGGCGAGATATCTGGCCTCATCGGTACGGGTGACACGTACATCATTCTATTCTGTCTGGGTGAAACCGAGCCGATTGTGACCGATATCAACGACGTCCGCGACGAGTTGACCAAGGAACTACACGAACGCGCGCTGCGGATCAAGATGGGCCAATATATTGCAAAGCTCATGAAATCAGCAAAGACTCAGTCCTACCTACCAAAACGCACAGTCGTGAAGAAGACGACACGGCAGGTGATCCGCTAAGTTCGCTGGCGAGTGCCGTCCGGCTTCATTCTCACCGACCTCACTAAAAAACTGCGGCTGGACCCCACTTTGCCACAATGGGGACACGCCGTTAGGAAGATTGGGAAAGCCTCAAGACTTGGTCGGAACGGCTCTTTTCCTGGCGTCGCCAGCGGCCGCATTCATCACAGGCCACACGATTTACGTGGATGGCGGCTTTTCAGCTGGCCGGAATTGGCCGATCCCAGAGGGCACGAAATGACCTATTTCGCCTTTCGATGCTCGACAATTCGCTCTATGAACTCGTCGAACAAGTAGTGGCTGTCGTGCGGACCAGCAGAAGCTTCCGGATGGTATTGAACGCTAAACGCGTTGTGCACTTTGTGCCTGATTCCCGCCACCGTATCGTCATTCAAGTTGACGTGGGTGACTTCCAAGTCATCGGGGAGCGTATCACGGTCGACGGCAAACCCATGATTCTGAGACGTGATCTCGACCGTCCCGTCGTCCAGTTTTAGTACTGGTTGATTAGCTCCACGATGGCCGAACTTAAGCTTAAACGTCTTGGCGTTGCATGCGAGCGAAAGAAGTTGGTGTCCCAAGCAGATGCCGAATATGGGCACTTTCCCCAGTAACGCTCGAATCGTCTCGATGCCGTATTCCACCGGTTCAGGATCACCAGGTCCGTTCGACAGAAAAATGCCGTCCGGCTTTAATGCCAACAGATCTTCGGGGGGCGTGTTGCCGGGCAAGATGGTCACTTTACAGCCACGGTCGGCCAAGTGACGTGGGATATTCCACTTCATCCCAAAATCGAGTGCGACAATATGCGGCGCATCATCGACCAATGTACGTCTCTTATGGAGTAAACTCCAATCGCTGAGTTTTTCCGTCCACTCTTGAGTCGATTGCGGAAGAACTTCTTTTACCAAATCGCGGCCGACCAAGCCTTGACTTGCACGAGCCTTCGCCACCAGAGATTCGTCATCCAAATCCGTCGTCGAAAGCACACCGGACATGGCGCCTTTCGATCGAATTCGACGCACCAGAGACCGGGTGTCAATTCCTGAAATTGCGACAATCCCGTGCTGCTTCAGGTAATCGTCCAGTCGTCCTTCCGAACGGAAGTTGCTGGCGATTCGGCTCACCGTTCGCACAACGAATCCGGCAAGGTGTGGTTTTGCACTCTCCACATCTTCGGAATTGACGCCGCAATTGCCAATCTCAGGGTAGGTCATCGTGACGATTTGTCCCCGATAACTGGGATCGGTCAAGATCTCCTGGTAACCCGTCATCGACGTGTTAAAAACAACCTCGCCCTCTACCTCACCGGCAGCACCGAACGAAATTCCCGGGTAAACAGTTCCATCTTCCAAGGCAAGTTTTGCCGGCTGCATGGATTGCATCATTGATTCCGAATAATCTGACTCGCTCTGGCCTGATATGGACGGAAATGAGACAGATCTAAAGTCCGACCTAACTCCATCCCGATACCCACCATACGGCTGTGGGTCTCCGGGTTACCGTAACAGGCTGCCCGGACAGCCAACGACAGAGGGTCCCTGTTGCGGCGAGCAGGGGCCCTCGTTTTTTGCATTCTTCAAATTATAGGTTGAGTGCGACCAACCGGGTAGCGGCCCAACGCGCGTCGAGTCGGATCATTGAAGCGAGAATTCCGACTCCATCTGCTCTAGACCCCGGGTTATCTGCCGGACAGCCTGCCTGAGGCGATTTTCGTTTTCGACCAATGCGAGTCGAAGATACCCCTCCCCGGACGGCCCAAAACCGCTTCCAGGACTAACGGCCACATCGCCGTGCTTGAGCAATTCCATGGCAAACGTCAGAGTATCCATGCGGCTCATCCATTTCTCGGGGATCTTAGCCCAGACGAACATTCCGGCCCGCGGTGTCTCGACCTGCCAATCGATTCGGCGAAGTCCCGAAATAAATACGTCTCTTCGGTTCTGGTAGATTTTTGCTTGAGATTCAACATCGGCGTCGGTATGACGCAAAGCGACGATGGCGGCGATCTGAATCGCTTGAAACATCCCGTAGTCGTAGTAGCCCTTGATCACACTCAAGGCGTTGATCATCTCGGCGTTGCCGGCACAAAAGCCGACTCGCCAACCAGCCATGTTGTAGCCCTTGCTCATTGTTGTGAACTCAACGCCCACCTCACTGGCACCCGCTGCAGCCAAAAAACTGGGTGGTTGATAGCCGTCAAATGCCACGTCCGCATAAGCAAAGTCGCTGATGACCATCAAATCAAACCGCTTGGCCAGTCGGACAACCTCAACATAGAACTCTGGGTCGATCGTGACCGTCGACGGATTGTGAGGGTAATTGAGGATCAGCAATTTGGGCTTAGGGTAGAGATGCTGGCATGTATAGGCGATGTTCGCAAGGAACTTTTCACTGTCAGACACCTCCAAGGCGATGACATTGCCGGCGGCCAACGCGACGGCGTACATGTGAACGGGAAAAAATGGAGCGGGAGTGATCGCCGTATCGCCAGGCCCCATCATTGCCAGGCACATGTGGCTAAAGCCCTCTTTCGATCCCAGACAGACAATCACCTCGGAATCCGGGTCTAGCCGCACGCCGTACCGTTTCAAATACTTGCTCGCCACCTCGCGCCGCAGATTGAGGATGCCGTTCGATTTACTGTACCCATGATTCTTTGGGTCGGCCGCCGCCTCTGATAGTTTGTCGATGACCAACTTTGGCGGCGGTTCCGAAGGATTCCCCATTCCCAAGTCAATAACATCATGCCCCTCGCGCCGCTTTTCGTACAACAACTGGTTGATGCGGCCGAACATGTAGGGCGGTAGTCGCAGCACGCGAGCGGCTGGTTGCACCTGAAACGGATTGCCCGATTCGCTAGGCTCAGGCCACGACGTAATTTCAGTATTCATGATGCGGGTGTGATAGTTGAAAGCAACGCAATCCAAGCGGTCATCGTACGCGCCGCCGCAAATTCCTACAATGGGAAGATGGGTTGGTCACAGCAAACTCGCCGTGAGCCAGTCGAACGGTGCCAAGACACCGCTGGGTTCGACACGAAGTGGTACGGTTTGGGCATCCTCACCGGCGAACCGCTGGCCGACTGCTCCCACGATGCTGGTGGTAAAGACCTCCACCTGTCGCAGTCGCTCGCTGCACAAGTCCCAAAACAAAGGGGCCAGATCGCTAAGGAATTGTTGGGGATGATCGATCCGCCCCAACTCGTCGACCTTCGTCAACACGATCGCCACCGGTCGTCCCGGCCATCCAAGGCGGCGATGTCCGTTCAACTCGCACAGATAGCTGACCGTTTTGATCGCCGAGAATTCCTCACTGCGATCGCCCGCGACCAAACGTGTGGAATCGAGCAGCAACAACAACCCGCTACTTCGAGTTAAAGAGCCACGAACAACGCTATGACGGCCTGGGTAATCCCACTCCTCCAGAATTGTTTGCGCCGAGAGATCCGGCAGTACAAGATCAACAGGATTCTTCTTTCCCTTTCGCAACTCACAATGAACCCAATTCCAATGCTCCGGTTCCATCTGCGTTGCCGCTGGAAACGTACCCTGGCTCAACGAGATGAGGGTCGACTCTTGCAGTGAAAGTGACAGCGAATTGCAAACCCGAAGTTGAACCTCATGCCCCGGCCGTGTCAGCAATTCCATCATCGCACCTAAGAGTGACGTCTTGCCACATCCGGGCGAACCGACCGCCGTTAACAAGCGAATTTCTCGACGTTTTTTGGCGGACTGTGCCAATGAGAGAGGAGCGTGACAATAGTGGCAGCGGACCCAATCGAAACCGTTGTCCTCGCCGCATAGGTAGCATGACAGGGATTCGGCATACTGGGCCAAGCGGTACGATTCCATGACAACCGTGCTGATTCGCTTCATTCGAACTCCCTTTTTGACAGCTACTTTGGTCCGACCAAGTCGGTAGGATTTAGCGCGCAGCGAAAGCCAACGTTGTGCCGCCGGCCCAGAATCGGCTCGCCACTCTGAAAGTGAATCGTCACCTGGTTCGTCAGCAGAGTATCGAAAGCCCCTCCCTTGATCGCGCGAAACTCACGACAGTCGCCCCATTCATCATCTACACTCCAGCTACCGAAGGGAGTTTGTGTCCATTCCCAGACGTTCCCTATAAACTGGTAAGTCTTGTTCGAACCGTTATGTGGTGCGAATTCGCTGACAGGCACCGTACATCCATAGCCAGCATGCCAGGTGTTGGCGTAATCGTTGCGCCACTCGGCACCCCACGTATATCGAGCCCCGGCTGTTTGACTGGCCATGGCAGCCCACATCCACTCCGCCTCGGACGGCAGTCGCTTACCAACCCATTTAGCGTATGCCTCCGCCTCGTACCAACAAATCCCAACCACTGGATGTTGCAGTTTGTCGATGGGAGGACTTCCATGACACCAGTCCTGAGGTGCCCGCGCGCCGCTTCGATCGACCCACTTCGACCGCAATGGCAATGCCGCCTCACTCCACCAAGTGTCGGTGTCATAGCCACAATCATCGACGAACTTTTGGTAGCGCTCATTGCTCACGGCGCATCGATCGATAAGTAAGGGGGCAACATCGACCGACCACTGGACGTCCTCGCCAATATCTATGTTTCCATACGCTTGGCTAGTCGAGGTGGAAAGTGAACCACCTGAAATCATCGCCATCTCTTTGCTCAACATCGCAAAGAGTCGATGCAGATCGACCGATTCTACGGCGTTGGCGATCTGAGGTCGTAGCAAAATGGCGCATCGCTGTGCGAGATCACAGTCGCCTGACGAAGATGGCGACGGTGTCGTGAGACCGAGAGGCTGTGACAGCCACCGGCGGATTTCACTCCAGCCCATGATGGTCCCTCATTTGACGAGGCTAAAAAAGTTGCCATCTCAAAAGTACGTCACAATCCGAGGATGCGTCAGCCAAAATAGAGACAATCGCCAGGCAGATCTTCGGACGGTCGCCTTTAATGCCACTTTGACGCAATGATCGTCAGATACGGCGCAATCGCGGCAATCGCTATACCAACAATCACGCTCAACGGTAGTCGCACCTTCCGAGTTCGCGAGACGATAGGCGTGAGGACCAAACAGACGGCGCCCGTGATGGCTGCAACGATCAACATCAACGACGCACTGGCTTGGAGCGATTCAGACGATTGCCATTCGGGAACGACTAGCATCCCAACTCGGATGCCGACCACGAGAACTTCAGTAAACAAAGTAGCCAAGGCCGCCAAAACTAGGCCAACCGTCAACGCCTCGGCAGCCTTCTTCTCGGAAGACGAACGGACTGGCCCGCCGCTGTTGTGTTGTCCTCGCTTGCCTTCACTTCTGCGGCCGTGTTTGCCGCGAGCCTTGCCGCGATTTTTCTTGTTCGCCATCAGGGGATGCCCGCATCAGAAGTCGGCGTTGCCCGGTGTCCGGGGAAACGGGATCACATCGCGAATGTTCGCCATACCCGTGACAAATTGTACGACCCTCTCTAGACCGAGTCCGAAACCCGCGTGCGGCACTGTTCCAAAACGGCGCAGATCCAGATACCACCAATAATCGTCACTTTGTAGTCCCTGTTCCGCCATCCGCGATTCCAAGACATCCAGTCGCTCTTCTCGCTGGCTGCCACCAACAATCTCACCGACCCTCGGCACCAAGACATCCATTGCGCGAACCGTTTT
>DUDC01000141.1 GCA_012959465.1 Planctomycetaceae bacterium | reverse complement strand
CGGGCCTTTTTTTTGCGACCGCTTCCAGCATGCGCGCCGGTTATCGTCGACGGAAGAAAAGAGCTTCGCCAGTCCGCGCCAGTGGGCAGCTAGCTTTCACTACAACGGGGCGGTTCGTACAGTCAACACTCTCCTCATTGAGGGTCGTCACATGTCGTTCGTTTTCCATCCGCCATTGCGATTGTTCGTTTTGGTCGCCACTCTGTCCGTCGCGGCTCATGTTGCCGCGGGCACATCGAACAGCCTGATGGATATTTCAGCGGATGGCTTGTTGCTAGCGTGCTCAAACCGCGATAGCGGCACGGTCTCGATTGTCGATCTTAAGACTCGCGAGACATTGCGGGAAATCTCGGTGGGCAAGAAACCCGAGGGTGTTTCGTTCTTGGGTTCGTCACACCGGTTGGCCGTGGCCGTTTACGGGATGGACAAGGTTGTGTTCTTGGACGCCGATGCCGACACCAGTCAGAAACTGGCGGCAACGAAAGTGTTTGACGAGCCGTATGGCGTCGTAAGCAATGCATCGGGCAGTACTGTTTACGTAACACTCGATTTCCCTGGCCAGGTGATTGAGATTGACACCTCTTCACTTGAAATCAAACGTGAGTTCTCCGTGGGAAATTTCATCCGCGGGATCGCTATCACTGGCGGGGACGATCGGCTGCTTGTCACCGAGTTTTACACTTCCAACGTGAAAGCGATTGACTTGAAATCGGGTGACGTCGTCGACCAATGGCAGGGTGCGAGCACGGATAATCTTGCACGTCAAATCGTGCTCAATCCAAAACGGCCGAAGGCCTATCTGCCACACATTCGCTCACGAATTACCGCGATTCACGGTTCGGGCTCGATTTTCCCGTATCTGACGATCGTCGACACGATCGCCGGAGAAGGTAAGCGGCGAACCCGAATTCCCGTCGACTCGGCTTTTAGCACACCGATAACGTCAAATCCCTGGGAAGTCACCATCTCGGCGGATGGCCGCCAGCTCTATGTTGTTTTTTCCAGTACGAACGACATGTTTGTCTGCAACGTGGTGGACGACGATTACCGTGAAGTTTCGTTACGGCGACAGGTGCGACTGGGCGCCAACCCGCGGGCCGTACGAGTTTCTCCCGATCTGAGCACGGTCTATGTGTACGAGGCGTTGGATTTCAACGTTGCCGCGTACGATACCAAATCGTTACGTCGGATTGCCGACATAGAAGTGACCGACAATCCGCTGGACAACGAGATTCTAGTCGGGAAAAAACTCTTCTATTCCGCACTGGCGCCAATGGCCAGCCGTCGCTGGATCGCCTGCTCCAGTTGCCACCCGGACGGTGAACCGGACGGTCGTACATGGCATAACCCCGAAGGGTTGCGCAACACGCAGTCGATGGCCGGTATGGCCTTCACGCATCCGATTCACTGGTCGGCAGATCGCGACGAGGTACAGGACTTCGAACATACGATTCGCGGGCTGTTGATGCAAGGCCGTGGCTTAATTCGGGGAAAAGTACAGCCCGCATTGGGCCCACCGAATAAGGGCCTCTCCGCTCAGCTCGATGCGTTGGCGGCCTATTCCAACTCTCACAAGGTCGCGCTCAGCCCGTTCTCTCGGGATGGTCTCAGCGAGAAGGCAAAACATGGCCGGGACCTTTTCTTGTCGGCGAAAACGAAATGCGCCACCTGTCACACCGGCGGGTTCTTTAGCGATTCAACGCCACGCGCGGCGGACCAGATTGTGCGACACAATGTCGGAACGGGCGATGATGATCCGACGGAAAAGATGGGACCGGCATACGACACACCCACCCTGTTGGGTATCTATCGTACAGCGCCGTACCTACATCACGGCAAAGCCGAGACGCTGGAAGAGGTTCTCACCAAATACAATCCAGACGACCATCATGGCGTGACCAGCCATTTGACTAAGTCCGAGCAATTGAGCCTCGTCGAGTTTCTTAAGGCGTTGCCGTTTGAGGACCCGCTGTTAACCGGTCCAAATATTCGCGTGGGCGACTGAACAAACAAGCCCATAGCGCGTTCGGCTCAGTCAAAGATTCCAGGAACGACATCGATGATCATTTGGGGTTCACGCGGAGTAACATCTGTAATCGGACCGGGGAGATTCCATTGTCCTCAATGTGACATGGAGCAAACCTACAGTCTAAAGCAGGTGCGTAATTTCTTCACGCTGTATTTCATTCCAGTCATCCCGTTGAATGTTGCCGGGCGATTCATCGAGTGCCATTCATGCGGCACCTGTTACGAAGAAGAGGTGTTGTCTTACGATCCGGAGATCGAGCGAGCAGAAACGGCAGCCCAGATGCTGCGGATTATGGTGTTGGCGGCCCTCGCCGACGGTGAACTCGACGGTGAAGAGCAGGCGGAGATCGAACGACAGCATTTCGAATTCGCCGGACAACCACTGACCGCCTCGGCATTGAGTAACGAAATCGGGATGATTCGTTCGGCCGACGTCGATCTGAACTCTTATGTCACGACGCTCGCGCCAAACCTATCGCCCCAGAGCAAAGCACTCGTCGTAAAACTTGTATTCCACACCATGTCGGCGTCCAGCGAGCTGCGACCTGGACACCAAAAACAATTGACAAAACTCGGTGACACGCTTGGGATACCGCAAGACCAATACATGGATTTGATCGATCTGTTGAGTGAGCCGTCGGATGAAAACTGACCGAGCGGGGCCGTCGTGATGCGTGCAACGTGGATAGGTCGCGGCGCCGGTGTAGTGACGGCCCAAGTCGTTCACGTACCCTTGCTGCTCTTGCCGACCTTTTTGCTATCCGGCCCTCGAGAAATGGAGTGGTCAACCATCTGCCTTGCACTGGCGGTGGTGATGGCCGCAGTGTTAGAAGGTCTGTTCGTTACGCAGCGATTCGTCACACCAGGCGATGAAGTTCACGACCACGTGGCGGTTAAGATGGCCTGCTTCGTCGGCATCTGTTTGTTGAGCATCTTCTGGTCGTCCCAAGTCGAACAGTTCATCCAAGGCAGCAGATCACTTCCTCTACATTGTACGGGAGGAGCGTTGCTATTGGTCGGGATTGCTTTACGCATGCTGGCGATTCAAGCCTTGGGTAACCAGTTTATCAGCGACATTCAAGTCGGCAGCGAGATCGTCCGCGACGGTATCTACGCATGGCTACGTCATCCGTCGGAAATCGGTCTATTGCTAATTGCGGCCGGCGGTCCCTTGCTGGTTGGTGCACCACTTACGGCAATTACCGCCTTGTTGTTGTTGCTGCCGATTTCGTTGTGGCGGATGCGTCGCGAAGATCTGGCGTTGGCGTTAGCGGCCAGGTCACCATCCACGGCATCGCACGGGCGACTATCGGCGAAAGCGGCCTACTGCGAATTGTAGAGCGGCAAGTGGCGGTAGTAGACTTCGAGCATCAATAACTTGAGCGAAGTCGAATACAACCTCCCGGCCCTGTTTTCCCAATTGTCGCGCGGGTCCCAAGTACCAGCCATCGATCCGTCTTTCCGCTGAGTGTCGACCAGATGATCCCTCAGTTGAGCGTTCCAGGCATTCCAGGAATCACCGTGCAAATGGAACATTACCTGCGTGCCGTAATACCAGTAGTACGAGGTATTCTTCTGGTCGGTGCGGGGCAGGTTTTTCATGAGGTAAGCAGCCCCAGCTCGCATCCGCGGGTCGCCGTGTTCGACACCGAGGAACTGCAAGCACAACAAACCCTCCGCCGTCATTGGGGGTGATGCAGAGCTGTTCTGGTATCCGAACGTACCGCCAATTGGTTTATTACCCTCAACTCGTTTGAGCCATTTCCTGACCAGTTCGTATGATTCTAAAGGCGGTTTCAATCCCGCCATTTCGGCGCTCTTTAACGCCATCATCGCCCAACCGACAACCGAAGTATCCCCCGCCTGATTGGGTTCGTACCGCCAGCCGCCAGTGGGTTTGTGTTGAGAAGCCACGACGAAGTCGATTGCAAGCTGGGCTAGCGGCTTGAGGTTTTCGTCACCGGACATGCCGTAGGCCTCGCAAAGGGCGATCGTGGCAATCGAGTGACTGTACATATGCTGCTGATCACCGACTGCGTATAGATCGCCGTTTTCCTTTTGGATGCTACCCAACCATCCAAGGGCACGATCCACGGTTTGCTGGTAGTCACCTTCCTTGTGTGTATGTCCGGCCGCCAGAAACGGCAGCAGTGCCAGTCCGGTCGCGGCGGAGTTTGATGGGATGTTCCCGGCACCGGCACAGTTTGCATGTTTACCCTTACAGTTTTCGTGAAACTTGTGCAGGCTCCAACTGCCGTCTTCATTTTGGTGAACCGCCAACCACTCAAGCCCACGATTAACGACCTCCTCGGCCTCCTCGGTACTGCCCAATACCTTGATGTATTTTTTGCGAACATCACTTTGCCGCATCGTGAACATCTCTTGGATACCCACGCTCTCTTGAGCGTAGGCAACACGTGTGGCAACCGCCCGACGTCGATTCAAACGACTTGCAATTGGATTGAACGTCGGCGGCGTCTCATTTCTTTGCTCGGCAAGTTCGCCGACCGACAACAAGCGATCCAATCGGCTCGGCCCCGTCATGACGTCCGGCGTGGGAACGGATGCAAACAACTGCCCATGCTCTCGTTGTTTAAGGTTGACCGTGGCCACACCGACCTGTGGATCGTCAACATTTCTGGATGCAATATCGGCAAGCGGCGTCGCCTCTTCCACCAAGCTCAAGTCGCTCGCGTCTAGCACCTCGACGGCCCGTGGTCTCAATTGGGCCACTTGCGTTGGCATCCGCACGGTTGGCTTGGCTGCTTCCAACGCCGACGCTGAAACGACGCGCGGCGTGTAATTGTCGTCGATGGTTGTCAAGCGATTAGCGGCCGCTGGCAAGTTTGTGGCAGTCTGTTCCAGCGAACTCGTTTGTTTGACTCGTGTCTGCAGCGTATTGACCTTGCCAACAGGTATTACTGGCGCCGTCTCGTCTTCAGTCAACTCGACAATCTGCTCACTCATTTCGGCTGGCGTTCGTGAAGGCAATTCCGCAGTCGCCAGGGGCATTGGCATCGACTCTTCCTGTGATTCAGTCAACTCTATGGGCTGCAGCGCGATCGTATTCAACATTGGCCGGCTCGGCATTGTCTGCACCTCGACGACCGCGTCCAGTCTGTTCAACTCCTCTGGTTCTGACAACGCTACTCGTTCCTCTGACGGAGCCACTGTGGGGACCGTCCGTTCCACGATCTCAGCGATCTCCATGATCGGATCTGCCGGGGGAATCGGGCGTTTTGGAAGTGAAGTCGGCTCTCGCATGACCTGCACTTGCTTTGGCAGGGGAACAAAAAGCAATTTACTGGCCGGTAGATGACGGGCGAAATCGGCGGAGATTGTCGGAGTCAGTCGCGCTGAATCCACCGGAATATTCACCGGCGTCGTCTCACGTCGATCGAGTTCGACGGACTTCTCCAGTGCCTTCACGTCGGCCAGCTTCTCCCAGGCCTCCAATCCGTCTTTGTGAGATTGATGTTGGTTGTTGTCAAACGGCTGAGTCGACTCGGTCGCTTCCTGCATCTTCGAGAGGACGACTCGGGCCACCATAGGCAGCGACCAAAAAGCCAAGATGAACAGCAGGACAACGTGCAGTACGAAACTTGCTCCGAAGAAACGTACGGCAACTGCCGACTCGATCAACGGCCCACGATAACGAGTTGCCATCAGTGCAACAGCCGCCACGACCAATGTAATCAACAGGGCCAAGGGCCAGACTCGACGCAGCATGGTCAGCCGTGCGGTATCCCAGTGAGAAGTTTCCATGACTTCCATTGCGGTGCTGGAATAGAGCATGTCCCGACCGTCGCGGTTACTGGAGAACACCAGTCGATAGCCCTCTGGAGAGAGTGACGGTTCGGTTTCGTCGGCATCCGTGTTGATCTCGGTTCCGAGTGGTTCGGCCCGCTCGACCATGCCATCGACGATCCTCGCTCGATAGAGGTCTAAGTTGGTCTCTTCATTTCCGCGAGACGGTCGATCGGAAGCAAAGTACAGATAGACTCCATCTGGGGAAACAAACGGTGCTCCTTCGTTGCTATCGGGTGCATTCAACATTGCAATGGCTTCGGCGGAACTCCAGGCATTCTCACTTTGCCGAACCACATACAAATCGAATTGGGCCAAACCAGGGTGCGAGCGGAGTGTTGACGTCCACGGTTTCTCGGTGCTCTTTGGATCCACCGAATCGGCCGCGTGTTGCGACATTTCCAGGGTGCGATTCGAAGCAAAATACAGCGACTGTCCGTCAGGAGCGATCGCGGGGTCGTACTCGTGCGCTGCGGTGTTGACACGCTCACCCAAATTCCGCGGCTTACTCCACGAATTCGCACCTCGGGTGGAAACGTAGAGGTCGAAACCGCCATACCCTCCCGGCCGGTTCGAATAAAAGAACAACTGCTTGCCATCTGCTGACACGACCGCGCCAATTTCATCGGACTTGCTGTTCAAGATGTCGACAGGCTCGGCGGGCGCCCAGTTGCCATCAGAAAAACGGGATCGATAAATATCCGTTGCACCGCTGGGTTGCTGGAGAGTACAGAACAGCGTTGCCCCCGCATCGGTCAAGCTCGGCGCGATCACGCTAACCGACGGCGACTTCACGAGCAGACCATCGATCGGCAATGCCGCTTGCCAGACAATCTCACGGCGAGGGGGAGCCTCGTTCAGACTCCAAGAAGACCGCCGATCGACACTCGTGACGCTTGTCTCGCGAACAGGAAATGCCCACATGACAATTGCGAGCAATGCGATCAACACAACAACGGCAATGCGCCAGTGACGAACTTGACCTAATCTGTTACGCCACGTCTGCCTGGACATGATTCGCTCTCCCCGTTCCTAGTTGGACTGAAGCGCCGCAATGCGGTAGTCCATTCCCTCTTGGTTACAGACCCCCATTACCCCCGCTGTGTGTTTTAGGGCGCCGTTACCATCTCCTCGAATCAATGCCGTTTGGTGAGGGTTGTTTCGCCTGGCCTCGCGTATCAACACAGCGAGTTGCTGGTGAGAATAAACGTTGCCGACGACCTTTACCGTTCCATCCTGGGTGACATTGATAACCAAGCCTTGTGTCATTGCGATCGGCTGGGCCTGAACCACTTCAGGCAACTCAACGTCCAGTTCTCTTTCCTCTTGATCGAACCGAGTTGCGACAAGAAAGAAAATCAACAACAGAAAGACCACGTCGATAACTGGCGTCAGATTGGGGCCGTCGGAATGGTTCGTTTCACTCGGCAATTTCATGGTTATTCTCTCTCGCAAGCTTCACTGCGAATCAACATCAAGGGGAGACTCATCAGATCCTGTTGGGCGTCGGCTACCGTCTGGCATAAGGGTGTTTTCGTTCCGGTGCTTCTCGCTTCGTACCTGGCGAATCTTGCTGCTCGTCCATTCGCGTTGTCACAGCGGCATGCTCTTCGACATCACCCGTATCGAGTGTTCCGGCCGGGACAGCTTGATCCACATCGATCGCCAACTCTCTTTCCACTTGGCTGGTGGCCTGCGGACCAGCCAAGTGAGGTAACACTCCCATAAGACACTTGTCCATTTCGCGAAAGAACTGTTCAATCCGCCCACCATAAAAACTGGCCAGCATCATGGACGGTATCGCGATGGTCAGACCTCCCGCTGTCGTCAACAAGGCCATGTAAATCCCCTTGGCGAGCAGTTCCGCCTTGCCAAGGCCGGCCTGGCTCGCGGTATGGAAAGCGAGGATCATACCCACGACAGTGCCGAGCAGTCCGACCAAAGGCGCCCCGTTGCCGACAGTAGCGAGCGGCCGAATCTTGGCACGCAGCTCAGACATTTCGCGGGCGGCGGCGTCTTCCATCGCTTTTTCGACCTCCAGCAGAGGTAAGCCAATTCTCGCAACTCCCGCTGCCAGTACTGTCGCGGCTGGCGCCGTTGTTCGCTTGCAAATTTCGGCCAGTGATTTGTGAATCGAATTTGAGTCCTTGCATGCGCGTGTCACGTCTTCCACAAACCCAGACGGCAACACGTTGTTCCGACGCATGTTCAGGGATCGTTCAACGGCAATCGATCCAGCAACGAATGAGAACAGACCCAGCACTGCGAAGAAGAGCATTCCCGTTGCACCGCTGTCGACGATCATCGCCAAGATGGAGTCCGTTTTCCCCGTCGTTTGTTCGGCGTCAGTCGCGATCCCCTCCACACCGTTGTCTTGCTCCACACCGTCGCCGCTGGCATCGACATTGGCGGCATTTTCACCGTTCCCCTGCCCACTAACCACCGAGGCGACCATGATCATCGCGAGTATGAAAAAGCAGGAAAACAGGTTTCGAGCGCGGTTCAGTGAAATCATGAATCGAAGTCCTATTTCTCGAGGTCCTTTAAGATGGCCAACGCATCTTTCGCGCGGGCATGTTTGGGAAAGTCCTTCACCAGTGTCTTTAACATGGACTTTGCCGCATCCGTGTCTTTCAATTGGATATAACATCTCCCCGCCTCAAACAGGCTGAGCGGTTGCCACTCCTCGTGCTCGAAGCCAAAAGCGATCTCCGTAAAGCTCTCGATTGCCTCGGCGTACTTCTTCTGCGCGAAACGACATTGCCCCATCATGAACCAACTCTTGGCCGCCGTTTCCGTATCGGGATACTCGTCAGTGATCGCCTTGAACAGGGGAATGGCCTGGTCGATTTTTTGTTGATTTTGAAAGGCAACGCCCAATCCGTATCGCGCCTCAATCAACTGCTCGAAATCTGGATACTCCGCCACCAGTCGCGCATAGTAGGCTTGGGAAGCAGGCCAATCCTTAACGTTCGCCCCGCACATTCCCGCCCGGTAAAGCGATTGCGGATGAAACTCCTTGGCCTTTGCATCCTTGGAATCGACAACCTTGCGCAGCTCAGCCAGCGCCGCTGGATACGATTGTTTCTTATAGAGGCTCTCTCCAAGAAGGTAAGTCGCGGCAAAAACGAGTTCCCCTTTTCCAAACTCCTTTAGTTGCGCCTGTAGCGTTACGATCGCCTCCGTAAATTTTTCCGACGAAAACTGCGCCGAGCTGAGTTTGTAGTACATCTTCTCGCGGACATCGGGAAGTTTGGCGATTTGAAGTCCCGACGTGTAGGCGGCGATCGCCTCGGCGTCTTGATCGTCATTTTGGTGATACTCGCCGATTCGATACCAACACTCACCAGCCTTGACACTCTTGGGCGATCGCGTCACGAGTTTGCGAAACGAATCAACTGCCTCCTTCTCTTTCTTAGCCGCTACATAGACAAAAGCCATTTCATAAAGAACATCGTCCGCTTGTTCATAATCCGGTTTTTCCGTCAAGAGAGCGTTCATTGTCGCAACCGCACCGTCGTGCTGCATCAAGCCGGCCTGGCAACGTGCGATTGCAAATCTGGCGTCGTACTTTTTCTCCGAATCCGGAACGCTGGCGACAAACTGAACAAGGTCGTCAGTCGCAGGCTGGTATTGTTTGAGACCCACGTAACACATGCCACGAAGGAATTTCGCATCGTTCGCGAACTCTGAATCTGCGTGCGACCCCAATAACTTTACGAGTTCGACGACGGCGTTTTTCAAATCGTCATTTTCATAGTGCACGATGGCCAGACCGTACATCGCGGCCGGGACCAGCGTACTCTTTGGTAACTCGGCGGTCAGTTTCTGATAGCTGGCAATGGCCTGTGGATCTTTCAGCTGGTTTCTGTAAATCTCGCCTGTCTGGTAGAGCGCCTGATCGCGATAGGTGCTCTTTGCGTTGGCCGATACCCTGTTGAATTCCACAATCGCCGCGTCGGATTGGTTTGCCGCTTGTAGACTGACTGCCAGCACGAACGCCACTTCATCGGTGTGCTCCCAATTCGCGTTAGCGGCCATCGAGGCACGCAGTGCGACAATTGCCTGGTCGGCTCGCTCCGCTTCCAAGTGGCTTCGCCCCAGCAACAATTTCGACTCGGCGATCAGGACCGGTTCTTTGAAGACAGCCGCAACTTTCGTCAGATGCTGCACGGTTTCATCAAATTTCTTTTGGGCATGCAAACAAGCAGCTATGCCAAGCTGTGCTCGGGCAGCATTTTCATGATCGGGCGCCGCAACAAGGAACTTCCGATAGCTCTCTTCCGCCTTCGTCGGCTGAGCTGGGTCAGTGCGAAGATAGGTTTCTGCGGCAACTAGCAAGACCTCGGGAATCAGAACGACTTTTGAGAACTTTGCGTTCCCAAGGAACTGTTCACAGTATTTCTGCGCCGCCGCGTAGTCGACTTCAGCCAGAGCTCCGCTGGCAGCCAAATACAATGCCTCGGGAGCTTTCAAGTGGTCCGGATTTGCAACAGCAAACGCGGCAAACAGAGGCACGGATTCGGCCCGCCGGTTGGGGAGTCGCGAGATGGCATCGATCCGTGCATATTTGAGAAGCGGAAGAAACTCTTCACTGGTTGGATAAGCCGCAATTGCCTTGTCCAATGCAGGCAACGCCTCGTTCGGCTTGTTCCATTGAATCAGCGTGCGTCCCAGCCAATAGGCAGCCTCCGCTGCCTCCGGCAGCTTTCTACTAATGATCTGAGCCAAATCCTGCTGAGCATTGGGATACTGCCCCGCTCGATACCGACATTTTCCAGCAGCCAAGAACGCCCCGCCAAGGTAGCCACTATTCGGAAATCTCGCCACGAGCGATTCGTAAAGCGCTGCGGCCGCTGGGTCCTTCTCTTGCGCGTACAGCGATTCTGCCTGTTTCATCAATGCAAAATCGGCGAGCGGAAACTCCTTGACCGTTGCCACTTTCGCGAACAACCCGTGTGCCTCAGCAAAGTTCTCCTGTTTCATCAACGAAAGGCCAAGGCGAAGTTGCCCCTCATTAAAAGATGGGTCTTTGGGAAACTTAGCGAGGAATTGTTTCAACGCCACGCTCGCCTCTTGATCTCGGTCGAGCTCTCCGAGAGTCTCACCCAACGCCTGATACACTTGCGGCACGAGGCTGTGCGCCGCATGCCCATTGATGATCAACTTGTAGACGGGAATCGCGGCGTTTGGGTCGCCCGCCAGGCAGAGACACTCCGCTTGGTAGTACAGAGCGGTAGGCACGAGCTTGCTTGAACCGTACTTGGCCGGAATCTCGAGAAACGCCGCCACGGCCTGCTGAAAGTCTGCCGGTTTTTTCGTCGTTAGCGCCGTGTTGTAGATCGCCAGACCCAAATTAAACTGGGTACTATCATTCGATGCGAACTTGGGAAATTGTGCGAGAATCTCACGAAACATCTTGGCGGCATCGGTGAACTTCTTTTGCTGAACAAGGCAAACTCCCAAGTGGTGCTTCGCATTGGGCATGCGTTTGCTTTTGGGATAGCTCTTCAGAAACTGCTGCCAGCGCACGGCAGCTTCGTCGAAGAGTCGTTGTTTTTGAAATCCCAGCGCAACACTGTATTTCCGCGTTGCAACAGGATCCTCATCGGGTTCTTGCGACGATACGTCTACAGCCGCCGATACCAGAACGGCCAACAGGATTGCTAAAATGCGATCCCAAAGCTGCGAACCGCCAAATTGGCCACACACCCTCGACATTCTGGACCTTGACGTCCATTGCATAGGACCGACTCCCATATTACCAACCGCGAATGACTTGCCCGAGAGTCTACCACAGGCATTTGGACAAGCAAGCTTTCAACGTTCGTCGGTCACGACCCCATCTGCGGCTGATTTTCAAATCTGAAGCAATGGCAGGAAGATACAATCGCGAACGGCAATCGATGCTCACTCGCTTGCGCTTCGTGCTGGTATTGCCGGTGGCAACATGAAACCAACGACGCGAGAATTCGCTGGACCAAAGTGGAATAACGGATAGTATCGATACAGTTGAACATCGTCCGGGATTCGCCGCTCGCGTTTTGCGGCATCTACTTAACTCTGTCACTCGCGGACGACGATCTACGTATACTCAGCAATTTTGTTAGCCCCCCAGAGCTGCCCAAATTATGACCGGAGTCACCGTTGTCATTCCGGCCTTCAACGAAGAAGGCTCTATCTGCGAAGTCATAACGAGTCTTCGCGAGGCCCTCGAGAAAGCCGATATCGAGAGTGAGATTCTCGTCGTCGTTGACGGCGCGACCGATGCAACCGCAGCTCGCGCTGTCGAGGTGGCCGACCGGGTCATCGAACACCCTCAGAACCTCGGCTACGGCCGGAGCCTCAAGACGGGCATCCTCTCGGCAAAACACGAATTAATCGCGATTACGGACGCCGACAAGACCTATCCTCCGGAATCACTTCCCGGATTAATTCATCTCGCCGACCGAGATCATATGGTGGTCGGTGCTCGCACCGGCTCCTTTTACAAAGGTGGCTTCTTCAAGCGAATCGGGCGATGGGTGTTCAAGTGCTTGAGTGAATATGCAACAGGGCAACGAATTCCAGACATCAACTCGGGCATGCGCGTTTTTCGCAAAAGCCACATTGTCCCATTTTTCCCGGTGATCAGTGCCGGCTTTTCGTTTACAACAACGTCCACCTTGGTCTTTCTTCTCAACGGTTTGACGCTTCACTATGAGCCGATCGCGTACCACCATCGCGTTGGACGTTCGAAAGTACGGCACCTGAGTGATTCAATAAGGGCGTTGCAGATCATCGTGGAAGCGATCCTCCGCTGTAATCCGATCAAAGTCTTCCTACTCTTGGCAGCTCCGTTCTTTGTCACCAGCCTGCTTACTTTCGCGGCATTCGCAGTCTGGCCATTGAGTGAGTTGATCGTGGCCGGATCCTTGAGCCTTTGCACGGCGGGATTGGTGCTGGCCATTGGCTTTCTGGCCGTGACCGTCGTCCACCGCCGACCCGCACTAGACGTTGAATTAACGTTACCGGTCTCCCCAGTTGCGAGTTCCGACGAGAGAGGCGAATGACGTGGCCGACCAAGATGGGCCAAGTCGCCATCAGCCAACGCACGAAGACACCCCCACCGGTGCCGACACGATGAGTCCAGCGATGGCGGACATGATCGCCTATCCACGCTACCTTTTTCGGCAAGTCTCGCATCGACTTGGTGATCGCGTGTGGGAAATTGGCGTCGGCCATGGCACCTACACGCGTTGGCTGCGGGATGCCGACAAACAGGTATTGGCGACGGACATCGATGAGTCTTGTCTCACAGAAGTGCAACGAAAGTTCGCCGATGACTCGGCTGTGACGACAGCTCTCACGGACCTTAACGATGCCCAAATGGTCCGGTGTCTCGCATCGTTTGCGGCCGACTCGGTTATCTGCTTCAACGTGCTGGAACACCTGCCAGATGATACGGCTGCCTTAACGTGGATACGCGACGCTGTCGCCCCGAGTGCCGTTCTTGGCTTGGTTGTTCCGGCACACGACCGGTTGTTTGGTCGCATGGACTCTGAAGCCGGGCACTTTCGCCGCTACAGTCGCCGCACGGCCCGCGAAGCGCTTACCCGTGCCGGCTGGAAAGTCGATGACATACGGTACATCAACGTGCTGGGTGCGGCGGGATGGTATTATCATAATCGTTGGCGACGCGACGCCGGTTTAGCGGACAAACAAGTTAACCATCAAATGCATGCGGCGGATCGCTGGTTACCGCGAATTGCCCGCTTGACCGATCCCCTGTTCGCTCGAATCGCTGGGCTATCGGTGGTAGCAATCGCCCACGCGTGACGAGGCAGTCCGCAGAGAATACGGAGGTGCCGCGTGAAACAACTTGTTCGGCAACCGTGCTTTTGGCTCGTCGGCCTGGCCGTCATCGTGTTGTTCAACCGTCTGCTAACGGGCATGTTAGTGCCGACGTTCGTGCGAGACAGTCCGGGGTATGTGGAATTCGACTGGTCCGAACCACTGTCGCAGAAACGAACAATCGGTTACCCACTTTTCTTGGCCGTTACGAGCCTATTTGGTGGTGATCAACGCGCTGTTCCCGTGGCTCATTGGATCGCGCTGACGTCGGCGTGCGGAGTCTTCTACTGGGGACTGCGAAGAGTTGGCTACAGTGCTTGGACAGCCGGTTGGTGTGCGGCAACATTACTGCTGGGTCGCAGCGTCATCGACCTAGGACACCAAGTCATTGGCGACTCGCTGGCCCTCTCCTTGTCGATTGCAGCGACGGGCTGCTTCCTTGCAGCTCGCCGATCGGCTGTTCGCAGTTGGCCGTTTGTGGGATGCGCCGTATTGACGTTTCTCGCTTATCAAGTGCGACCGGCCTACCTATTCTTGCTACCGTTGTGGCCGGTCGCATCGCTCTGGATCGAGATGACCGAAGCATCGGGACGGACAATGCGGATGCGGGCGTCCCGAGCTACGGCGTTCGCGGCGGCCACATTACTTCCATTTCTCGCTTTTTGTGGCCTGCGCGCTGTGACCGTGGGGCACTTCGGCTTGGTCCCATTCGGCGGATACAATATCGTTGGCGTGGCAGGCCAAATTCTCGACGACCGTCTCGTAAACGATCTTCCCAGCGATCTGCAACCGCTCGGTAAGGAGATCATGCGGCTTCGCAAAGAACACGATGAATCCGACATGCCCGTCGATTTCCTCACTATGGAAAAGAGGTTTAACTCAACCATCTGGCAGATGGCAGTTCCAGCTGCGAACGCAATCTACGACGACGACACGGTCGAAGTAAATCAAGCCCTGTCGAAATTATCGAAACAGGTTATTCGCCAACGCCCACAGGCGTACGTCCATTGGCTTGTCGGGAACACCAACCATGCACGACAGCAACTAACCCAGTTGACCGTGTTCGACAAGGGGACGCTCCTTGTCGGTCTGCTATTGATTTACGCACACTTGAGCAGCCTGGTCGCGGGCGTGCGGAGAAGATCGAGCGTGGCAAATGCTGAGGCTGACGTTCAGCACCGAGAACGACACATCGTTTTTTGGATTGCGATTCTGTTTGCCCTAGCAAAAACATCATTGGTGGTTTTGGTCGAGCCAGCCAACGACCGTTATATGACACCGGCCATGGTCTTTCTTCCGGCCGTTCTCGCTGTCTTTACTGCTCAATACGCACAGCGGGTACTCTGTCCACGTGTGGGATGATGTGAGCCGGCTCGTCTTGGATCATCGCGGCCAAGACAGTGTTCTTGAAAAACCCGAGGCTAGCGCCTTCGGCTCAGATCCGTACTGCCTTGCAACGAAGGGGCAACGCCCCGTTGCATTTACCTAGCCCAGCCCATCGGGCTGGGCTAGGCCAAGAGCCAGTGTCACACATTCAGGCGTCCCATTCTTTCATCGTGCCGATCACCTGCAGGATATCCTGTCTTCTCTTTTCAAACACGCCAAACATTGCCAGGATCGCCAGTCCCAAGCCGATGCCAAACGCCCACCACGGCCAGGAGTGGTTAATGTGCGTTGAAGCGTGCCAAACCATTGTGACAATGGAGAGGAATAGAAAGCTCGTCCCCAGATACAGGAATGCACGAATCTGCATCACGATCCCCATCATTGCACCGATGACGGCCAGACCGGCGAGTAACATCGGGGCTAAGATGCTGTCCCCGACGCCGGTCACGAACATTTCGACTGTGGAACTGAGGTAAATCAGGACCATTGACGCGTAGCGGCTCCCCGTCAATTGTGACGCACTCAACTGCGTACGATTCAGCTGTGCCGCGGCCAGGACACAGAGGGCGGGCGGAATGATCCACATCTGGGGGTGAAGTAATACGGAAGTTCCCTGTTCGGACAATAACGCCCACAACGCAGCGTTACCCGCTAACACGGCAGCTGCGATTGACCAACTGGTTCGTTGGAACGCGGCGACCACCACATAAAGTAATCCAACCACAAACAGCAGCATCGAGTAATCGACATGGCCGGTCTGGGGAATATCAATCCAAAATCCGATCACAGGAACCAAGGGCAGCATGCTGCCCGTCATGCGAAATGGTCCGGACAGTATATGAAGGCCTTTCCGCTCAAACAACTCAGCGACGAATACGCCAGCAAAGGCAATCGACATCACGATAAACGGCCAGTACGGCCGCAGGACGTCGCTAAACCAGTCCGGACGACAAAGGTAGATGTGGGCAAACAATAGCCCTCCGACGACCTGGGCCCCATAGACATAGGACTCACGCCATGTTTCAGATAGTTTCAACGGGTCCGTTCCAGGTAACAGCGAGATTGTTAACAGCGCAACAATCAGAGCTACCAACATGATTGAAACCACGAGCATCAAGGGCGTCGCCAATAGGACGCCCTGCCCCGGCACAAACATAAGAAACTCGAGGGACAACGCGATCAGCAGAGCGAATGTTGCAGCGGCTGCATTCACGGCGGCGGCGGTGCGCGTCGCGGAATGCCAGGCATGTTCAGTCGGCAGTCTCTTCGCAGCCAACGTCGCGAACGCGAACGACATGGCTGCAGTGGCTACGACCATTCGCACGACTCGCGCCAACAGTGCCGCCTGGTGCCAATCCGGGAGCATATCCGCCCAACTCACGGCGACCGCACCGAGGGAAACAAATATCAAGCAGACAATTTGAACAGGTGTTCGGCCGCGAGCCGAGCAACCAATTCCGACCGCAACGACAACGGGCACGAACGCCGCCAGGATGCGCATCCAACGCGCGTCAAACGCCAACACAACATTCATTTCAAAAGCGACGATCGCTGTCCCGATAAGCAAATTTGCCGCCGGCAACCACTTGACGGAACGCTCACCATTGCGAAGTGGCGGTACGGCCACCCCGCGGGCCCAGGCTTCGATCTGGCGAGAACGCCGAAACGTGTGGCCCGTGCCACAAACCAAACCAGCCACGACCAATCCGGTCACGACCATAATCGCTTGAACGTCCCACTCGGCCAACCTGGCCAGCGCAGTGCAAGCGACTAGAATCAGCGAGATCGACCAAGTATAGGTGGTCGCCAAGCTAAACCGAGCGTTGCGATCCCAGATCAGGCCGATCGACAACAGCCCGACGGCCAGGCAGGCAATCCAACTCGCCGGGCTATCGATTGCTATCGATAATTTGGCCGGCCCATGTTGACCGACCAAGTTGATGAGGAACCCCGCCCCAAAGACTCCTAGGAATCCGGCGAGCAGCCCGACAACGGCTGCCCGATGCGCCGGCAAACCGTCGTCGACCAGCCCGTGGCGGCCACGTGTCTGTTGAAAGAGCTCCATCGCCATCCAGAGGATCGCCAACACGGCCACGGCCAATATGATGCAGGCAAACGTGTCGAGCCAACTCGCTTGTGGCCACCACGTAGCCGTGGCAGACACCGCCAGCAGAACGGCTAACGCCAGAGAGGCGTACGTGAAAACATGACGACGTGCGGCCTCGGCCAACATAACGACAACGACGATTGCTCCGCCGGTCAATGCGGCCGTCAAAGCAGGGTGCATCGGGTCTGAGATGGCCCCTCGCAAAGCCAACAGCACGACCCCGAGAGTTGCAGACGCGCTGGCTACGACGGCGTCGGTCCAGCCTTGTTTCTGTCCTTGCCAACGGCCGATCGCGACAGCGACCACGGCGTAACAAAGAAATCCGATCGAGAGAGTGTGATAGGCAAGCCAATCGCCTCCGTTATCCCACCGTGCACGCACGACCGCCAGGAAAGCGACTAGCGTAGCCAACCACAGCCAGCCGAACCGCCGCCTCTCAAGGAGATCGCCACGGAAGATCCCCGTGGCCACGATGCCGGCGAACAACCAAGCGACAAAAGTCGACCAACCGCCGATCTCAGTTTGCCACGCGATCGTACTATGCGGAAACACCACTATCTGAGCCGTGCCCATCACGACCAAACCGAATACCACCGAAACAGCGACAACCCAATGCCCTTTCATCAGTGTCCGATTCGCATCCCTCGAATCTGTGTCGGCTATCAACCAACGACTCAATCCCCACCAGGCAAACGAAAAAATGCCCAGGCCGCAAGCGACTGCTGCCGTTGTGCGAGCGATGAACACGGTGTCGAACGGTTGACCGATGTGCTGGAGTGACATTGCGAGCAGGATAAGAACTTGCAGGGCAACGGACCCCGCGAGCATGAACCTTGGTTCACGCTCACGAACGGCAAAAGCGACGTAACAACCCACCATCACCGTCAGTGGAATGCCGAACGACAGAGTTGGATCAAGACTGGCAAACAGAGATTCGGCCAGCGGCCCACCCGGCGGATGCCCTGTAATCGCCTGGGCCGCACTAGCAAATGTCAGCCCCCATACGGGCAGACTTCCACCCGCAACAATGACCGTACGTGCGAACTTTTCACGCCGATGATCGGGTATCACAGCTGCAAACGAGAATCGATTGCGCATACAATATGCGGAGGTGGCCAAGGCTGCGTACAACGCGAATGACCACCTCAGTGCCGAGGCCACCGAGTTGGATTCACTGAATGGTCCTGCCACCAACAACGACACCGAGCCGGCGGCGACAAGTCCGATCCCCATCGTCACAACCGAGACTCGTTCAAGACTCGCGATGACGCAGGCCATAGTTATCACTCCCAATACCAACCAGGCCTGTCCACCATACCAAGTGGCAGGCAGCGTATTACTTATTGTCTCGCCGACTGCAAAGAGCCCTAGTTCCGTCACAATACCGTTCCAACAGCCCACCAAGCCGACGCCGAATAAACAGACCGTTGCGATCAAGACCATGCATTGTTCTGCGCCGGGAAACTCGCCCAGAACTCGCTGGGCGTGACTTGCGGCCCAACGCCGCAGACCTATTCTTGTGCCGCTGAACACGGCACCTATTCCGGCAACCGCCGTTAGTTGAGCGAGCAAATGACGCACGTCGAAAAGCGGATTCAGTACCCATTCGTTCTCGGCGGCGTGACCGATAACCAAACACGCCAGCGAAAACGTGACGGCAACTTGAGCCGCCACGAAGACGCCCGGTTCACGAAGTAGCCAAGCAACTCCCAACCAAGTTATTGCCAACATAACGGCGTACAACGCATGTTCCGTGAACAACTGATCATGCAACATTACAACAAACGGGATGGCCATCGCAGCCGTCAAGGTCGCCGCCCAACAGAGCGGTTGCGTCAATCCGCCAAACCAAGTTCCATTCTCTTCGCTGTTTTCGTTCCGCCCGACTGCCGCGTGACCGAACGCAGCGATTGCCATCACTACCAAGCCGTAGACAATCACTCCGAGTACGAGGGGGTGAACGGCCGCCGGCCCAATCTGGCCGATCAGTGGCTGCAACGATGGATTGTATCCAAATGCGTGAACTACACCGACGAACAGCAAACCGACAGCGGTCGTCGTGACCCAACGCAAACGCGTCAACGACGCGGCAATTAGTGCCAACAGACCATACGACAAAAAGACCCATGTGGCCAACGGAGCGTCAGCAGCCCATACCGCCGGCCGCAACGAATGCGCGAAGCCCGAAATCGACGTCGTCGCGACACCGAGAACTCCGACTGCGCAACCAGCGGTGATGTACGGCGTAGAGAGCTGAAATCGTCCACGTGTTGCAATTCCCGCGGAAACGAACAACGCTCCAATCACCGCCAACGCGGCACCGCTGCGACCCAAGATCAACGCCTCGGCCAATTGCCTGCTGGAAACTGGATCCAAAAATGAACCGAAGACCCAAACGTGGAGTGCCAACAGGAGGCCAATACTCGTTGCAACCGCCGTTGCTGCATGCAATACCGAGGCTCGGCAGACAACAGCCAGGACAGTGCAAGCCACAACATTGACGACGGCGACAGCAATTAGCAGCATCGGATTGGGCCAGGCGATAAGGAATAGCCCGAGTTGGATGACGCTCCCAATCAACGCAATGGCAGTGCCAGCCGTGCGAGTACCAGTAAAGGTCTTCGACCCAGAGTACTGCTGGTGAATGACCATCCCACAGGCCATCACAGTGGCACCGACAATGGAAAGTGCGGGTGCCAAGCCTGCCAGTGTCTGCCCGTGGTCGGCTGTGCGAGCAACCAATAGTCCCACCGCAATGACGAACGAAAATCCAGCGATCCCGAGCAGCAAAAACGTCTGTTCGCGACTGGAATCGTTCGCCGTCAGAGATTTTTCCTGGTGTAAATGGCTCCAGATTCCAGCCGTCACCGAAAGAAGTGGCAGCGCCGCCATCAACCACAGAGTTCCCGTTTCTGGCTGTTCGCCCATCAAAAAACTACGGTTGATTACAAGTTGACCGGCCGATGGGCCCATGACGACCAGCCAGAGACGCCACCAACGAGAGTCAGCCATCGCTCGGCTCGAGAAATATGTCATGGCCCCAAAAACGGCGAGGCCGATCAGCACGGCGGCCCAGTAAATTGGATCTGTGGTTGCCAGCCGCGACTCACCCGTCCCGGAAATGATGATCGACGCCACGAAGTTCAGCGGGATCAACAGAGTGGCAATGATCAAGACACCGCGACTTGTCGTATGCAAATTCCATTTCCGTAGTGTGTAGAGACCACTGCCGTGTATTGCCACAGTCCCGAACATGAACAACATAGCGGGGAAATAGGGTATGGTCTCTCGCAGAGTGTCCTGCAAACTAATGACCAAGCCGATGGCGCAGCCAACGATCAACAAGCCACTCAACAGCTCTCCCCAGCGAATGTTCTTCTCTTCCATGAAACGTTGCAGAATTTCACCGAACGAGCGACGAATTCGTGTCAATGCTGGAACAGTTGCCGTCGGTTGTTCAAGCGAGTCATCAGAGTTAGATAGGTCGAGTGGATGAACGGCGGCGGGAGGGGTCAGCGGACCGGCCGGCGTCTGAATGACCTCGGCCCACACCACGTCGGCCATACCGGATTCCTGGTCCACTCGCTCCGACATCGACTCCGACACCGACCGTAACGGAGGCAAAGCCTGATCAGTTTTTTCCGGACCCGTCTCTGTTGGCGATACGCGTTGTTTCTTCGGCCGTTCTTCCGTTCCATGATCCCGAAGGAGCCGAGGCAACGGCTCATTGACGATGCGCTGGTACTCGGATCGCAGTAAATGATGGAAGTTGTCTCGTTCCACTTCGGTCATCGATTGGTTTTCCACCATTCGATTAGCTTGACGAGCAGCTGCCTGAAGATCAGCGCGAATGGAATTGTGTAGCCGCGTGTCGTAACCGCAGAGAGGACATCGATCATCGACGATTGCATTCGCCGTGCCACAGCTGGGGCACGTTCTTCTAACCGCAGCCTCCTGGCCTGCTGATCCGAAGACGGTCCGAATACAAACGGCAACCAGCAGCCATACTCCGTGCCCAAGCGCGGTGAGAATAGCTAAAACGACGAAGAGGATGAGTAGGACCACAAGTACTTCTGACATGGGTCTACTCCAACAGAAATTTGTGCGAACCCCTTGCTATTATAGTATCGAAATCAACCGACGGGGCCCGACAATCCCAGCTGCAATCTTGGCTTCAGCACGAGCCGGCCACCACGGCCGCACGTCGTTGTCGCCTAATCCAGGTTGGATTCGATTGCCTTCGCTGACGGTGTGGGAGAAGGGCAACCGTTCTCGGGAACTGGGATTTTTGCCGTCCAGAGTATGGCGTTGAGTACAACCTTCCGAAACTCATCGTTTCGCCAGCTGTCATGATTGTGCGCCCCGGTGAAGCCGAATCCTCGCCCGCCATTCGGTCGTTGATAGGCCCAGGCAACATGTTGTGTTTCCCCAGCCGCCACGGCCTTGCGAACCGCTGGGTTTCCACTACGTGCGCCATCGTTGCGGCGTAGCGTCTCGGCGCCAGGGACATCGGATAGAATGGGTGTTACACCTTTGAGTCCTTCGACAAATCGCATGTGGTAATACCATTCATCGTTGATGCTAAATGGCTTGACACCATTGGCAATGGGATGATCGGGAAAGTCTTTGAAGTTTGGAGTCCAGTGAGGATTCACCGACCAATCCAAATCACAGAAACCACCCATCCACTGAAGGAACTTTTCACCCGGCTCTCCCTTTTCTGCTTCTGTGGCCCAGTGGATCATCACTACGCCGGTTCCCGTCTTCATCAGTTTATCGAATTCGTCCAAACGTTTGTGCAACACGTGGCCGCGATGTCCCGTGCTGAATATCACGATCGTTGCAGCGTCTTGCAAAATTGCAGTGTCCTCCGGGTAGCCATAATGTGGCACCAGGACAGCATTCACATTCAGACCTGATTCATTGAGAGACTTGGCGAGGAGCATGTTGCCCGCGCGGTGCTCATGTTTCAATCGACCATGGCTAGGCTTTCCCGAAATGAAAACGACCTTCGTTTTGTCTTGGCCCTGAGTGGAATTGATCAGGCACATGCTTAATAGCATCGCAGCGCAGATTAATACTCGCATTGTCTCATCCTGGTGGAGTGTTGTTTCGGTACGCGATCATTCTACGCGTCCGTCCGCCGCAAGACACCTATCTTATGAGACCGCGGGCTCCGGCAAGAGAGTGTGGCATTCCGCTCGAATGACGTGTTTGAGTCGTCAAGGCTTCGAGTCGACTTTCCAGTTCTTGTTTTTCCGAAATCCATAATAGGGGTAAAAATCCCACGCTGCCTCCAGGCCAATTGCCCGAGGATCTGCTGTCTTTACGAGGTGTTGCTGGAGCTCCTTTGCGAGCCTCGTTCTGACGTCGGCGTAGTCGGGTTCGGCGGCCAGGTTGACAACCTGGCCCGGATCTTTGGCGAGATCATAGAGCTCCTCCCCGGGTCGTTTGGCAAAGGCCAACTCATGAAATCGCCGCATCGCTTGATCGTCCGCGTTAGCCATAAGCAGCTGCTTTGTTGGGGACGAGTCGACTTCTCCAAAGGGAATCCCGCGTGCGCACACCGAAGCGTCCGGATCGCCGGAAGGCCATCGATCGGGCGCGTGGTTCACTACATAGAGATAGTCAGGAGTGCGAATGGCGCGGCAAGGGTAGCCTTTTCCGCCAAGACGACACCCGTCATGTCGTTCCATGGCGATGTACGCCGCCGTACGAGCTTGCCCCCGAGGCGTGGCCATCACATCAATTAAACTCTGGCCGGTCATCATTTCAGGAACTTTCAGGCCGACCGCCTGTAAAAACGTCGGTGCCAAGTCGCTGAGATTGACAAGGCCGTCGTAGACGCGCCCCGGGGACTTGATCCCGACAGGCCAACGAACAGCTAGCGGGACTCGCGTTCCCGCGTCATATAGACTCGCTTTGGCGCGGGGAAACGGCATGCCATGATCGCTCGTTACGACGACGATCGTATTGTCAATCTCGCCGTTCTTTTCCAGCAAGACCAAGGCGCGACCTACCATTTGATCGAAGTGTTCGATTTCAACGTAATAGTCCAAGATGTCATTGCGAACGACGTCATGGTCCGGCAAGTAGGGCGGAACGACCACCTGTCGCGGGTCTTTCCCTGATGCGACGCCGGCCCCTTTCTGATAACCGCGATGGGGTTCGTGGGTTCCCAGCCAAAAACAAAACGGCTGATCCACCGGACGATTGGCCAAGAACTCTTCGAAGTTCCGGGCGTAGTCCTTGTTTGACATTCCTCTTATCGGTGGCTTCCGAGAAAACGTCGCAAATTCGCGGCCCGCCGGATTGCCTGTTCGGCCTCCTGGCGCTAGCCTTCCCGGCCCCCATCCCTTCCCCGTGAAGCCAACGAAGTAACCCGACTCTCGAAGAATCTCGGTGTACGTGGAAAATTTCTTTGGCAACGTACTGTGAATATTCCCCGCCTCTTCCAAACGCCAAATGTGTTGGCCGGTCAAAATAGCGCTACGCGAGGGACCGCAGCTGGGCGCGTCACAAAATGCGTGTGAGAAACGTATACCCTCCCGGGCAATGCGGTCAAACGCTGGAGTCTGAACAATGCGATCACCGTTGGCACCGGCGTGCGCATAGCTTTGATCATCCGAGATACAGAATAGGATATTGGGCACGGACTCAGCAAAGGTAACGTTGGCGGCAATCGTCAGACAAATCAGGAGACCGTTAAATCCGGCGGCGAATCGTCGGTCTAAACAAAGCGTTAAGTTCATCGTATATTCTCGAAAATAGACAGAGTCGCCTCGTTTATTACCACAGGCAGATGGCCCAACCATATGTTCTCCTTTTATTGTTTTCACCAAATTTTTCAGTACGATGGTGCAAGAATCAAGCGTGATTGGCGAATTGCCCCCATTACGTATGGCGAAGGATAGTACTGGGTTCAAGTTAGTTCGAGAAAAAGCGGTGACAAGTCACCGCACTCCATAAGGAGTCTGACAATGGTCGAATTGATTGGATTGTTCATGCCTGGGC
>DUDC01000140.1 GCA_012959465.1 Planctomycetaceae bacterium | reverse complement strand
GGCGTCGGGCCTCATGTGTTAAACACGTGAATCGAGAATCCAAGGCCCATCGGGCCGGCACAGTGCTGACGATTTACCGGGATCAAATGAGATCACCGCTTTTCCACCCGCCCGACGCTATTGCCGGGATGGCGGTAGTTTCTCTTGCGGACGATCGTGCCCGGGAGTAACATCAACAGAGTTCGATGCGATAATCGAAAAGGACGGGATGTCGTTATGTCAAAGCCTGACGTCTGTTGTGGACCGATAGACACTCGCTTCGGTCGTCGCGAGCTGCTCCGCGCTGGCCTGACCGGTTTTACTGGGTTGACGCTCTCGCAGCTATACCGAGAACGAGCTCGGGCTGCACGCAGTGCCGCGCCGCAAACGGCCGTGATACTCATCTGGCTCCGTGGCGGTGCCAGCCACTTGGAGACGTTCGATCCGAAGCCGGACGCCCCGATCGAATTTCGCGGACCCTATTCGCCGATCGATACAAATGTTCCGGGCATCCGCATTTCCGAATTGCTGCCCAGACTATCGAAAATTGCCGACAAGTACGCCCTGCTGCGATCAGTGGCCCACAACGCAGGCGGGCATCCGGCTGGTTCGCTAAGAGTGCTCGGAGGGGACCCAGCGAGCGCCGACAAACCAAAACCGATCTATCCCGACTGGATGTCGATTGCGCACCATTTGCGCGGCGACGCGACTCGTGCACTGCCGAATTATGTGGCTATCAACCCGGTCGATCGATACGACAGTTTTCAGATCGCCGGGCCGGGTTACCTGGGACCTGCCTATGAGCCATTTAAGGTGACGGGCAATCCGAACAATCCCAACTTCGAAGTTCCCAACATGGGTCTGACCGACAAACGCCAAGTCCAGCGGCTGCGTGATCGGATGACCTTGAAGTCGAATTTCGATCGATTGAACGCCGACATCGACCAGTCGGGATTGATGCAGGCGGTCGGGAAATATGAAGCACAGGCAATCAACTTACTGACCAGCCCATCGGCACGAGTCGCGTTTGACCTAAATCGAGAATCCGACTCGGTGCGGGATCGCTACGGTCGAAATCAATGGGGCCAACAATGCCTGATGGCGCGTCGACTTGTCGAGGCTGGCGTCGAGATTGTGGCGACGGAATTCGACGGACCTCTGTGTTCCCGCGTTGCCAACTGGGATGATCACGCCGTAAATCATCATATTTTTGAGGCAATCAGCCACCGGGCTCCGTACTTCGACCAGGCCGTCTCGGCATTGATCGAAGACATCTACCAACGCGGCTTGGATCGTCGGGTCTTGGTCATCGTCACCGGCGAATTTGGCCGGACGCCGCGCATCTCGTACGTAGCCAGCAGTGGGGGCGGGGTCGCCAGCCGTCCGAAGGGCACGAAACAACCGGGACGCGACCACTGGCCCCGCGCCAACTCGATGCTCTTCGCCGGTGGGGGAATTAACACCGGACAAGTGATCGGGGCAACCGACGCTCGTGGCGAGGATCCGGTGGATCGACGAGTTGCTCCGCAAGATTTTCTAGCAACGATCTACCGCCATCTCGGCATCGATTTTCGACACACGGCGCTGTCGAACTTCGCCGGTCGGCCAATCCCGATTTTGAGCCAGGGCGAAGCAATCCCCGAACTGAAAGGTGGGGGTTGAAGGGGATGGTAGACAAGACATGAATTTGCCACGTTTGTTTCACATCTCACATCTGATCAGCACCGCCTTGCTTATTGCAACGCCCCTGCGCGCCGCTGAAATCGACTTCTCAACCGACATTCAACCTATTTTCGCTAAACGATGTTTCGCCTGCCACGGTCCAAGCAAACACGAGTCGGGAATCGCATTTCATGTACGGACGATGGCGATTGCCGAGTCCGAGTCGGGCGAAAAAGCAATTGTGCCGGGCGACCCGGCGGCGAGTGAATTACTCAGGCGGGTGACGGCGGATAATGAAGCCGAACGTATGCCGCCAGAAGGCGATCCACTCTCCGCACGAGAAGTCCAATTGCTCGGCGAGTGGATTCAACAAGGCGCAACATATGCTCCGCACTGGGCATTTACAAAGATCATTCGACCAGCGTTTCCCAAAGTCAGTCGCACCGAATGGGTCCGAAATGAAATTGATATGTTTGTTGTTGCGCGGTTAGAACGTGAAGGACTCAGCCCCTCGCCCGCTGCGGATCGAGCCAAACTGCTGCGCCGCATCTACCTTGATTTGGTGGGCTTGTTGCCTCCGTCGTCTGAGACCGAGGCATTTATCAACGACACGTCTCAACGGGCGTACGAAAAAGTCATCGACCGTCTTCTCGCGTCCGACCATTTTGGCGAGCGCTGGGGCCGCCATTGGCTGGATTTGGCGCGCTACGCGGACACTTTTGGCTATGAACGTGACGATGCCCGACCAAACGCTTGGCGGTACCGAGATTGGGTCATCCATTCGTTCAATCAAAATCAGCCATACGACCAATTTGTGACAGAGCAATTGGCAGGCGACTTGTTGGATGACCCGTCATCGGAACAACGGATCGCCACGGGCCTGCATCGGATGAATATTAAGAACAACGAGTCAGGGATCAATCGTGAGGACTACCGCAATCGCGAAACGGTTGACCGCGTCAACACCACCGGAACGGCAATGCTGGGACTGACGATTGGCTGTGGCCAATGCCATTCGCATAAGTATGATCCCATTTCACAGACCGAGTATTACCAGTTCTCGGCGTTCTTCAACAATGTCGAAGAAAAAGACATCGACATCCCGGGCAGCCCCACTGATCGTGATCGCTACGACCGAGCCTTGGCTGCCTACGAGGATAAAAAGAAGCGGCTCGAGTCACTACAACTCCTGCTCAAGAACATGCACAAGTACAAAACTCCCGCCCAGTGGCGACAGAGTGTTGACGATGACAATCAGAAGTGGACGAATCAGGCCAAGACTATCGAAACAGCAAGTGACAAGGGACCTGAGCGTTGGACTACCGATCTTACGAAGGAAGATGCAGTCGCATATGGTTTTCCAAAGGAAATAGCAGGGGCCATCTCGGTACCCGAAAACGAGCGAACGGCGGAGCAGCTGAATCTGCTCAACGAATTCCACCCGTCCTTGAACGTGAAGGTCAGCGAGATTTCCGCCTGCGTTCGCCCTCCCTCGCAACGCCTTGATACGTTGAACCTCGATGATTCCTTGTCATCAACCCTGTCGTCGGTCGGGTCTCGTGCACTGGAACAAGACGCAGCAGCAGGCCTCTTTTGGAATTCGCTCGAATCACGGTTTGACGACGTTCGTAAATCGATTCGCCAACTCTCTGTTGAGAAACGACACCTTCCTAAACCGTATATCATGACAGTCTCCGAGGTGACGAAGGACCGCCGCGACACTCACCTACTCATTCGAGGCGATTTCAAGAACAAGGGCCGGGAAGTCGTTGCAGCAACGCCGGCTATTTTCAATCCTCTGTCAGTCCGAGGGGAGATACCCGATCGCCTCGATCTGGCGCGTTGGATTATCAGTCGAGACAATCCACTGACGTCACGGGTCGCCGTCAATCACCTTTGGAGCCATTTATTTGGCGCCGGCATCGTCACTTCCACCGACGACTTCGGCACACAAGGTGAGTCACCGTCTCACCCCGAACTGCTCGATTGGCTCGCAAATGAGTTTGTTGAGTCGCAATGGGACCGCAAGAAACTGATCAAGACCATTGTGCTCTCGGCCACGTACCGCCAGACAGCCCGTGGACGACCAGACCTGCAGATGATCGACCCTCAGAACCAACTATTGGCCAGGCAATCGAGGTTTCGGGTGGAATCGGAAATTGTTCGCGATTTGTTCCTTGACGCCGCTGACTTGTTGTATCGTCGCATCGGCGGCCCCACAATTCATCCCGCCGTGCCAACCGCCGTCAGCGAACTTGGGTACAAGTACAAGACTCGCTGGATCGTCTCATCGAATCCAGAACGATACCGACGAGGACTGTACATCTTTTTCAAGCGAACGAACCCCTATCCCAGTTTGACGATATTCGACAGCCCGGAAAGCAACCTCTGCCAAGCGAAAAGAAATCGTTCGAACACACCACTGCAAGCATTGACGACGTTGAACGATCCTGTGTTCGTGGAATGCGCGCGAGCAATGGGACAGCTGCTGGCACGAAAACGAGCGGACCACGACTCGCGAATCCAGTTTGCTGCCCGGAAATGCCTGAGTCGCTCGCTGAGCCCTGCTGAAGTGAAAACGCTTCTCGACCTGTTCGAGGCTGAAAAGACTTGGTACGGCGGGCACTCCGAAGACGCTATCCAGTTGGTCGGCGAATATGGCACCAGCAACGTGGCCAACAGCGAAGCAGCAGCTTGGGTTGCTGTGGCACGCACTATTTTGAACCTCGATGAATTTGTGACACGCGAATAGGCATCATGGATCCCATTTTCGAATTTCAAGATCGTACTCGTCGTCAGTTTCTTACGACCGCGGCCAGTGGGCTGGGTGGAGTGGCACTGGCATCGTTACAACATCGCGAAGGGCTTTCGCAGACACTTGCCAAGCGATCGTTCAATCCGTTGGCAGAGCGGCCGTCGCATTTCGCACCTAGGGCGAAAGCATGCATCTTCATTTACATGGCGGGTGGCCCGAGTCAAGTTGACCTGTTCGATCCCAAACCTGTGCTCAACCAACGTGACGGCAAGAAGATGCCTGACTCGTTGCTAAAGGACGTTGAATTCGCCTTCGTCAAGAAAGACGAAGCCGTGCTCAAAGGCTCGGCCGCAAAATTTCGCCCACGTGGGCAATGCGGTGTGGAATACTCGGACATGATCCCACAGATCGGATCGTGTGCTGATGATATCGCACTTATTCGCACGGTACACGGCGAACAGTTCAACCATCATCCCGGTCAATTGTTACTGAGTTGCGGCAAGGCAGAACTGGGAAGGCCGACGATTGGTTCCTGGTTGTTGTATGGACTTGGATCCGAAACGGAGAATTTACCGGGCTATGTCGTGTTGACCGCAGGGCGTGGAGCCAGTGGGGGATCGTCGAACTGGTCGAGCGGTTTCCTGCCTTCCACGTACCAGGGCGTTTCCTTTCGAGACTCGGGCGATCCAGTGCTCTTTCTTTCGAATCCGCCTGGAATCCAACGCAACAACCAGCGCCGCACACTCGACGCGATTAGCAAATTGAACGAGTTGCGTCACAACCAGATGCGCGATATGGAAATCGCCAGCCGAACGGCGCAATATGAACTCGCCTTTCGCATGCAGTCCGCTGCCCCGGAACTGACTGACCTGTCGGGTGAATCTGCAGCGACTCTCGATTCCTACGGAATCGGCCGCAAGACGCCTCGCCCGACAGCGGACATGCAATCAGGTGAGACATATCACCGGTTTTCGGCAAACTGCTTATTGGCGCGACGATTGGTCGAACGAGGCGTTCGCTTCATCAACATCGTGCACGCGTCATGGGACCAACATGGCAATCTAAAACACGACCTGGCCTGGAATTGCCGTATGGCCGATCAACCGATCGCCGCGCTCCTTCGCGACTTGAAGCAGCGAGGCATGCTCGATGACACACTGGTAATTTGGGGCAGTGAATTTGGCCGCACGCCTCTCGGCCAGGGAGGCGACGGACGGGATCACCATCCATTCGCTTTCAGCATGTGGATGGCTGGCGGCGGTGCGAAAGGTGGCACCGTCTACGGACAAACCGACGAAATCGGTTGGGCTCCAGTGCACAATCCGGTACATGTCAACGATTTCCAGGCCACGTTGCTTCATCTGTTTGGCTTGGATCACCGTCGCTTGTCAATTAATCACCGCGGTCTCCAAGTGCGTTTGACCAATCTCGCCGGCCACGTGATTCATGATGTCATCGCCTAAACGGCCGAGAAACGTCAAGAAACCGCGACTAAGTAGAGGCGGACACGGCAGACGTATATTCTTAACAACCGCGAACCGTGCCCTAGTTAACCCAAAGCCGAGGAGGGGGAAACCCACGATGTTCCCACCTCGCTAGTGCTTCGAGTTACGATGTCGCCAGTACTGATACGACCATTGACGCTCAACAACAGAGGGATGCAAATGACGACGAAAACCCAGGTAGTGGCATTACTAAAAGAAAACAAGAACGAACGTGGGATCCAACATTGGAAGAAAAATGGAATCAAGAAGAGTAAGCTCAAGAGCTTCGGGATTGGCCTGAC
Organism: Planctomycetaceae bacterium; assembly: GCA_012959465.1. Classification (GTDB taxonomy): domain Bacteria; phylum Planctomycetota; class Planctomycetia; order Pirellulales; family Pirellulaceae; genus UWMA-0346. The sequence continues at coordinate 18,005 of DUDC01000140.1, read as the reverse complement.
AAAGCTGCGCAAGTTGGCCAAGACGATAGGGCGGGACCACAAACGCGCTCAGCAACTCTGGAAGAGTGACGTCTATGATTTGAAGGTTATGGGTCTGCTGATTGATGATCCGAAGCAGCTCACACGTGAACAAGCCGAGACGCAAGTTGAAGAACTCAACGCCGGCATGCTCGCCCACGTGTTTGCTTCCTGCGACGCGACGCTAGCCAAATCTCCATTCGCATTCGAGCTTGCCCAGGATTGGATGGAGAGCAAAGATGACATTCGTCGCCGATGCGGATACAGCCTTATTTATGAGCTTTCCAAGAAGAACCTCAAAGCGATGGATGATGACTATCTTCTCGGTCGAATTGATCATATTCGGGACGAAATCCACGGCGAAGAGATGTGGGTCAGGGAAGCGATGAACGGTGCTCTGTTCGGAATCGGAAAACGCAACAAGAAACTGAACAAGGCGGCCATTCGAGCTGTCAAGGCGATTGGACCGGTGGATGTTGACTATGGCGACGACAATAACTGTGAGCCCTTCGATGTGCTCAAACACCTGACAAGCGATTATCTCAAGAAGAAACTAGGCGTCTAGCCGCGGCGGGTCGCGATTTGGCGAAGCATGAGGGTAAATTGAAAGACTGGGGCATTTTCGACTCGTCAGGATCTGAGCCGAAGGCGCAAATCCAGCGCTACAGGGCGGCGCTACAGGGCGGCGCAACGCCCCATTTTGAAGATCGATGATGACTCTTCAGACACCGATCGAGTCTTCATACGAGTTCAATTCAATGTCCGGCGAATCGGCGACGTTGACCCAGACATGTACATGCGGTTTTCCACGGAAATACCAAACGAACGAAGGTCCTTCCAGACGCCAATTATCCCAGATGCCATCGTTTCCCAAATCTCCTTCCTTGTAGAAGGCCAGATAGCAAGCGTCCAGGCCACCTTGTCTGTCTAGGCATCGCACGACTTCATCTCGATCCGATTGCCGAAACGGTTCGAGCAGCAATCGCAAAACTGACTGCAGGTGTTTTTTCTGGTCCCCTGCGAATTCACTGACAGGCAGGCCCTGAAAGCCGCCGGCAGTACCGCGGAATCCGACCAGTTCTTCGGAGGGCATTCCCTTCACGATCAGTGCCTGTTTGCGTTGTTTGCCGTCAAACATGTCGTACAGCTTGTTGGCTTCGAGCGATTGATGCCAAAAAACGTTCTTGTGGTGTTCAGGCTTCTCATAGAGGCCTTCGCCCTCATGGGCATAGAGGATTGGACCGCCAAACGCGACATGCTCCGAGCTGTTTCCGTCGCACCGCAAAGTCATATGTCGACTGGCGAGCACGAATTCAAACTGCTTCGTACCTGGAGTACCAAAAATCGCAATCGACTGCCCGTTCCCAAAACCGCCGACATCGTCCTTCAGCTGTTGATCCCAGCGACCGAGCCAGTTGGGATCTGTCATCCCTTCGAAAATATCACGTACGACGGCCTGCTGGTCGGCCGTGAAAAAACTGCTCTTGATTGAGGGCTTCGTTATTTTCCAGTTGTTCTCAATGCGAGTCCGCAGCAAGCCTCGTTTTTCATCGACATGATTCCATGGAAAGCAGACCTGCTTTCTTTGTTCGGCTGTTAACGTGTCATAGAGAAGCTTGACGAGCGTCTCGGGGGGCTTCTCGGCGGAATCGGCGGTTAGTGGGTTTCCGGGCAACAACGACACCCCCGCCGTCGAGAGCGCCAGCGCGCTAGCCTTTTTGAAAAATTCGCGCCGCGAGGAGTCAATGAACAAACCGGGGAAACGTGGATCGGACTGGGAGAGATTCTGCATCGCCACTCCTCCTGAGGTCAGATTTGGGTTGTGAAGAGCATCAGCCGCCGCTTGTGATTCTAGCACGCACGTCTCCTTACACAACGATGATACTCAGCACAAAGCCAGCCCGTCTCGCAGAGGTTGCTGCACGATAAGTGTTGCTAAGCGGCCCTCTAGCTCGGCCCGGCGATTGAGACCGGCCCGCTGTAAGGCAAATTCAGCCTCCTTCACTGCCTCGTGAAATCGCCCGAGCTCCGCATATGCGGCAGACAGTACAGTACAACTTGATAAACACGGTCCGCTAAGAGCACTCGCCAATTTGGCGATCTTCAAGGCCTGGGAACCATCACGTAACGAATCGACAGGACAAGTGGCCAAGTACCAGCTACACACGCAGAGTCCAGCAACACAGTTGGGATCCGAATCCAGAACGGAATCCACATCTGCATTCGCTAGTTCATATTTTCCCAATTTGTAATTCGCGACGCTGCGTCCAAGCTTGGCGTCCGAACTTGTCGGAACCAACGCGACGGCTCGATCAAAGTCATCCCTCGCCGAAGAGTAGTTGTGTTTGTTCAATCGCATGGAACCGCGCGCGACGTACGCATACCAGTCGTTGGGATCAACCTGAATCGCCGTCGTCATGTCATCCAGCGCCTCAGTGAATTCACCTCGTGCCTCGTGAATCATGCCTCGAAAATGGTACCAAATTGGCGTGCCCGGCTTAGCTTCAATCGCTTGACTGAAAAGCTGTATCGCTGCGGCAGAATTGCCCTGCTGTAGCGATCTCATGCCGGCCCGAATGTGCCTCGCACTCGAGTCATAAAAGAGAATGTACACGATGATGAAGAATAGAACGAAAGTAACATCTGTTCCACGCGCGCCAAGTAGCTCTAGCAACGGAATCGCGATGAGAACGCACGCCAGAGTGGTTGCCAACAAAACGCGCGACAACGAAAACTGAAAGTCTGAGCGCCGCAATCGCGAGTCTTCAGGGATGATATTCAACTCGGAGAATTCCAGCGGCATAATCAGACTTCCCAGATCTCACCGGATCGGAACGAAAGTGGACTTTACTTCACCCAGGTCGTACGTCACCCATTTGATACAAGGAACCAGCCAGGTCGAACCTGGTTGTGAGGTCGCTCGGATCAAGTTTCAACGCGCGATCTAGCACGTCATTGGCCTGCGCGTATTCACCCGCTTGGATAAGGCACTTACCCGCCAATCGCCACGTCGTCACTGTGGCCAGCCCGTCGTAGATCAACTCATCAAGCACTTCTAACGCTTCAACGAGCTTTCCCTCGCCGAGAAATGCGGCCGCGAAATCTCCCACCTGCTGGGCATCCACTGGTACTCGCCGTCGCTTTTTCCTCTTGGGGGTCATGCAATTTTTCTCGCACCACTCGACTAACCAAGCGATTGCTGGCCTACTCACTCTACTACTTTGGTTAGAGAAATATAACGAGTAGAAATCTCACCTCGATACTCCACCATCGACTGGCGGTTCATTTTGCATCCCGAAACGACATAACCGAGACCACAACAATGAAGAACATCTCGACGAATCCCCTCGACTACGTTCATGGCATAGCGATGTGCATGTTCACACTATCGTTATTGTGGAGTGTGGGCATTGAGGCGAAGGCGTCAGATCCAGTGGTTCCAGTTATTGTCAAAGGTGAAGCACAGATCGTTCCAAAGTTTAAGGATCCGGACATTTGGATTCGCCACGACCTTTGGGTTGAATCTGAATTTGATTCCGATGACGACGGCAAATTAGATCGGATGCACGTGGCTGTCACGCGGCCCCGGCAAACGGACACTGAGGGACTAAAGCTCCCAGTCATCTACGTTTCAAGCCCGTACTTCGCAGGAACTGCGAAGGCATCGAGAGAGTATTTCTGGGATCCTCGCCAGGAACTTGGCGTAATGCCGCCGAAACGAAAAGAGACGCCATCGGTCAAGCAGCGCGGTGATCGACCGATCATCTCAAAATCTCACACCAAGGAGTGGGTACCGCGTGGCTTTGCTGTTGTCCATTCATCATCACCGGGAACGGGGCAATCGCAGGGATGCCCGACAGTCGGAGGTGACAACGAGTCACTTGGGCCCAAAGCAGTCATCGACTGGCTCAATGGACGTGCCTCAGGATTCACATCACCGATGGGGGATGAAACGGTGATCGCATACTGGTGCACGGGAAAGGTAGGGATGACGGGCACGTCGTACAATGGCACGCTAGCGCTTGCCGCTGCCACAACAGGCGTCGGGGGCCTTGAGGCAATCATCCCGATTGCGCCGAATACGTCCTACTACCATTACTATCGATCAAATGGACTGATTCGCTCTCCAGGGGGATACGTCGGAGAAGACATCGACGTCCTTTACGATTTCATCAACAGTGGCAATCCGGACACACGGAACCACTGTAACAGCACTGTCCGCGACAAAGAAATGGCCGATGGATTTGATCGAGTGAATGGTGACTACAACGACTTCTGGGCCGGTCGAGACTATCGAAACGATCTGAAGCCTCTAAAAGCCGCGGTGCTCATGTCGCATGGATTCAATGATTGGAACGTAATGCCCGAACATAGCAACCGGATTTACCAAGCGCTCAAGGGACAGGGAGTTCCTATCCAAATCTACTACCACCAGGGTGGTCACGGCGGTTCGCCACCGATCAAGTTGATGAATCGCTGGTTTACTCGTTACCTTCACGGGATCGAGAATGGGGTCGAAAAAGACTCTCGCGCCTGGATTGTCCGGGAAAACGACGACCGAGCCAAACCGACGGCCTACGCCGACTATCCGAACCCGGCCGCATCGGCAGTAACTTTGCACCTCACGTCTGGGGCACCGGAACGGGGCGGTCTGGCCGTGATGGCAGCACCCAACCAAGGCGCCGAGTCGCTGGTCGACAACTATTCATTTAACGGTGAAGTATTGGCGCAGGCCGAGTCGACGAACCACCGGCTACTCTACACCACTCAAAAACTGACCAAACCGGTTCATCTATCGGGAACTGCCAGCATCACGATCAAAATGGCCTCCGATCGACCAACCGCCAATTTGTCGATCTGGTTGGTTTCCTTGCCTTGGAAAGAAGGATCCAAGGTAAAAGTGACGGAGAACATTATTACGCGTGGCTGGGCGGACCCACAAAACCACAGTTCGCTCGTCGAAAGCGAACCATTGGTACCGGGGCAATTCTACGAAATGACGTTCGACCTTCAGCCCGATGACCAAGTCATTCCGGCAGGGCAACAGATTGGCTTGATGATCTTCTCAAGTGATCGCAATTTCACACTGCGTCCCAAACCGGGCACAGAACTGACGATCGATCTCGACGCAACCTCCATCACGCTTCCAATCGTTGGTGGCGAAAAAGCGATGACCGACGCCTGGCAGCCGAAGTCAGACGAAAAAAAATGATCCTGAGAAGCCACCGCGGGAGAGTGCCCACCGGCCAACTCGGCCGGCGGGACGGTCGAGCTGGTGAAGGCCTATCGATCCACCAACACCGTGTATTCGTAATTCAGCTCGCGTTGCTCGCCCGGTTGGAGAATCAATGTCCAGGTCAATTCGTACCGCCGATTGACCGAGTAAACGCCTTCCTCACGAAGGGTCACATCGGGCTTGTCATCTGCCTTGACGAGTTTGCCGGAGAACTGACGCCGCACCATGATCTCGACCACTTCATTACGGTGATTGCTAATAAGCAGTCGGCCTTCGACACCAACTTATTGGAAGTCATTTCCGCCGATATAGACCACATCACGATTGCCCTGTTTTTCATTTTCCGACGCAAGGGTGCGGATGCTCAGGGACTTCGTCACTCGCAGTGTGGTCTGTTCGCCGCGACTCACCCAATAACTTACTGTCTGCCCATTGAAGCGACCGTCGCGCATGATTGTCGCCGGCCCGGTGGTCATTGGGATCGTCAGCGGATTACGAAATTGCAACGCATCCCACGGATCGACTTGGTACTTTTCTGGATCCTGGTTCCTTTCATGCTGGCTAATGTGCCTGCCATATGGATTGCGAGTGTCCGGTACAATCCACTCAACAATTCGCTTGTAGTCGGTTGAACCAGTCGCGACTGGAACGGACAGCGACTCGTTCTTGCCGAGCGAATGGCGGCCAATCGACTCGTAATGCAAATCAACTCCCGAGCCCCCAGGCGCGGCGCCGAGGTCAACTGGCAAGGCAACTCGTCGGCTGACTGGTATTGCCAATTGCTGAGAAATGGAGTTGCGCAGGAAGACGCTCTGAACGGCAGCGCGATTGTTGATTTGAGCAAAAAACTCAGCCCAACTTGTCGTCGGAGAAAACGGCGATGTCACATGCTGAAAACGCACGTTGGGAAAACCGGAGATTAACTTCAGCTCGGCGTCGACGAGCGGGCCAAGCTCATTGCGAACGATCGCCTTCTGACGTAGTGTGAGCCGATTGTCGTCCACGAGATCGACAAGGTAACTGGGCGACCATGAGAGGCCCATCGTTAGGTAACGGATTCGCACCGGCTTGTCGGCGTTTTCGCCCGCGGGAACATTCAACAACAAAACGGGGCGGCGACGAGTGATGGTCTTGGTGGTACCCTTCACGCTGAGGTGCGCGATCAGAGAGCGATCGATATAGGACTCCCCAGAAGACGTCTCGAGCACAAGGTATTTGGTCGCCGTGGCATTGCCGACCGTTGGTCCAAAGGTAGGATAGTTCATGACGGGCGTTGCCTCTCCGCTCTCCGCGTACTTGCGGACAATGCCGATGATCGGAGCTGGCATGTCTCGGAGAACGACGGTCACATTGCGTCCTACCAGGTCCCGCTGCAGGTCCACTTCGCCATAACGGGGCTCGACTTCTACGTCTCGTACCGCAATTCGAGCTGTCACGTCCGCAGCTCCAATGAACCACAACGTTCCGTGGATCGGTTTAGGGATGTCCGAGATGCGAAACTCGCCGGAGGCACCAGGGGTTGCTTCTCGCTCCACCAAAGCAAGACCGTTCTTGAACATTGCCACCGAAATCACGCGACTCTCTATCGCCTGTTCCTGAGCGTAGCAGGGCGAGTAGAGGAGTGATTCACAAGACCAGACGACCAACAACGCAGCGACAGACAAGTGCCAGACAAGTGCCAGACAAGTGCCAGACAACTCGATTCATACCAAACTCCTTTGGAAGACCAATTCACGTGTTCGGCTATTTTACGGTTGGAAGTTCATGGACGCGCGTAACAACTATGTAACATCTCGCGAGAGTTGCGAAAAAAATACCCGAGTTCTTGCTCAGCATCGTCTCCGCGGAGTTTTCGGAGGTGTTTGCACGTCCGTTGTTCGATCGGCAACGATTGATTTCGCCATGCCGGGCATGTGCACGAATAGACACCTCCCGTGTTGGTCAGAACATAGGGCTGGGCGTCTGAACCTTGCATCTCAACGGATTCGCCGTCATTTAAATCGGGCATCTCGATACTCCCTGCAACCCTCTTTATGCTAATTTCGTCGCATCTACTGGTACAGATTCTCAAGGCTAAACCAATAGCTTAAGATAGTGGCCAACACGCCGTTGGCAATTGCATTTCGGAGCAAGATGATGGAACAGAAGGTCGTTGCGCCCGTGAAGATTGGTGTCGTTGGGCTCGGCCGCTTCGGGCGTCTTCATTCATTGACGCTCGCTGGCTTAGCAGAAGCCGAGCTCGTCGCAGTCGTAGGGCGGCGTCAAGAGAGCCTCGACATGCTGGCGACAGAGCTTCCCAGTGTTCCCGGCTGGACGAGCCTTTCAAAGGCCATTGATGAGGCTGCCGCCGAGGCTTGGGTGATCGCGACCACCACCGCAGCCCACGTGCCGTTGACGAAAATACTGCTCGAAAACGGGAAAACCGTTCTGCTCGAAAAACCAATCGCCGACAACCTTGACGAAGCCCTCAGCCTCGCCCCATTCGTGCAACCCGACTCAAGTAATCTAATGATTGGCCACATCGTATTGTTCAATAGTGAATTTCAGCAGCTGCGCGATGTGGCAAGTCAGCATGGTTCGATTTCGTACATCAACTGCGTCCGCCACCGACCAGCCAGCATTGTTGTCGATTTTCCGGGCGAAAACCCGTTGCACGCGGCAATGGTGCATGATCTGTATGCCACTCAAGTGCTACTCGATCGAATGGAACCCGATCATTTTAGCGGTCAATTTCATCGGACCCAAGGTGGCCATATCGATTTGGCGGTGGCACAACTCAAATGGAATGACGGACCGGTCGCCTCGTTTGCTGCGTCGTATTTGACACCGAGCGGTATGCCACCGCGAGGGTTCGATCGAACGGAGGTCTTCGGGGAGGGCTGGTCAGCGCGAATTTCGCCTAACCCACGGCCCATCGAGGTCTGGGACTCTCAGGCCTCTTGGCCTTTGGCGCTGGAAGTCCGCGCAAATCCGCCCAGCGGAATGATGGCCGAGGAACTGCGGTGCTTCTGTCGCGTCGTGCGCGGATTGCAAGCCGTCCCAGAGGGAGCAACCTACACCGATGCAGTGCAGGTACAACAGTGGATGGAAAAGATAAACGCCGCGGCGAAATGAGACGATTTGACAAATCAGCCGGCACGCGCTAGCCTAGCGTCCGGTTATTCGAAAATGCTCGACAGGATAACAGCGACGTATCGACCGCTGAATCAATTGCGGCAAGAGCTCGCCTGGAATGCCGTTGCCGCCCGCCCGCTCAACGGCGTGTCAAAAGCCACAGCGAAGCCGTCACAATGACCAACCAGCGCGGTACTCCGGATGGATCAGCTGGTCAGCTTCCGGCAGGCCCTCCATCTTCAAATTCTCCGAGTCCCAACGACATCGTTTACCCGTCCTCAACGCAATATTGCCAAGCAGCACCATCTCGGTGAGAGGGCCGGCATTGTCAAAGTTGGAGAGAGCGGCAGGCCCTCCCTTGCAGGCGTTGATCCACTCCTGATAATGGCCCGGCGAATCGGGAATTGTCGCTTCTGGTTTGGCCGCGGCGGAGCCTTTGACGATTTGGCCCTCGCCCCAGTAATGGGGAGTAAACAGCGTTGCCGAATCACCGACGATCAGCGACCCGTTGGTCCCGAGTTTTTGACCGGGTGCCAAATCGGCGGGGGGGTTTTTGCCCCCGTCGTACCAGGTCAGCGTGACCGGTCGCAAAGCTCCGCGTTGGGGAAACTGATATCGGATGATCGACCATTTTGGTGCGGTCTCGGAATTGACGCCGGACGATTCCGCTTCCACGACCGTCGGAGCAACAAGTTTCAAAGCCCAAAAGGCCGCATCCATGTTGTGGCAGGCCATATCTCCCAATGCGCCGGTGCCGAAATCCCAGAATCCACGCCACTTGAACGGATGATAACCATCATTGTAGGGCCGATAAGATGCAGGGCCGAGCCAAAGGTCCCAGTTGAGATGGGAAGGCGTTGGTTTCGATCCCTTCGGTCGGTCGATGCCCTGTGGCCAAATCGGGCGGTCACTCCAGACGTGGACCTCGCGAACTGGGCCGAGACCGCCGGCCTGAATCCACTCGACCATCCGTCGGCTGCCCGATTCGCTATGGCCTTGGTTTCCCATCTGAGTGGCGACCGATTGCTCTCGTGCCGTTCTGATCATCTCTCGAACTTCATAGATCGAGTGAGCAAGTGGCTTTTGGCAATAGACATGATTGCCGAGTTTCATCGCGCCAATGCTGGCTACGGCATGCGTATGATCGGGTGTGCTGACAGTGACTGCATCGACGTCCTTACGTTCAAGTAGTTTCCGAAAATCAGCGAACTTCTTAGCGGCCGGAAACTTTGCCGCAGCTTTATCCAGCCGTTGTTCGTCGACGTCGCAAATCGCCACGATGTTCTCACTGGCGACGCCGTGCATGTCGACCCATCCTTTTCCACCGACTCCGATGCATCCAATGTTGAGCTTTTCATTGGGTGACTTTGACTCACTACAGGCGGGTCCGGTCCAAACACCGAGAGTCAATCCGGCCAACGTCGCCGCCGAGTGAGCGCCAAATTTCCGTCGATCGATAACAGGCTTGTGATTCATTATCGGCTCCTTTAGATCCTGTCTTGCTGGAGATCAGTCTCCGATTCTACGCTGCTCATCAATTGGTTTGCAGCCATTTATTCATTTCGGACGGGATTGGGCTCGTTGTGACGTGTCAAGATGTTGGAAAAATCGTCGTTTTCTGCGGTGTTTTGCGGCAACGTTCGAGAATCGAGGCGGATAACAGTATTGCCGAACGAACAATAGTTGTCAGCGAGGCCGGAACGATGCCAGACGGGAAACGAAAACGTCGCCATAGCACAAACGCTGCCAGACGGCGCTGGTATGCGCTCCATCGGTCGCGACGATTCCGCCGCCGGTTCGGATTCGGTGAACAACCACTTACAACCGCCAATGTCAATGCGGCAACCACTGCCTAGAGTCCATAGGATCGCATCCGACAACACATCGGCTCACTTCTTGCGAAGATCGAAATTCTTCGCCTTGCTGGTCTCACCTGTTCCCTTGTAAACCGCCCGCAGCGGATAGGGATAGAGCGGCCTGGTCATCGTTACTTGGCCATTCTTATTCGTCTTACGGGCGATCAAACGATCCGGTGGCTCGCCATGCTCAACCCAGCAAACCATCGTGGATAGCCAGTCGACAGTATCAGGTCCGGCACCGCCTCGGTAGTGTGTCACGCCGGGCAGTAGATACAGGCGAAAATAGTCTCTCACATCGGGGTCACGCAACTCGACTTCTTTGAAGTAGTCAACACTGGCCAGAGGCGTAAGCGGCCCGTCACTCCAGCCATGCCAAAGTATCAGCTTCCCATCACTCGCCTTGAATTGCGCGAGGTCCGGGTTGTCTGCAGCGAGGAACGTGTCCACCAAGTGGGAGTCCTTCTCCCAAGAGGAAAAGCCATAGGTGCTATAGTCCCAATCGGGATCATAGAAGACAAAATACTTACAGAAACCGACACCCAACGCGAAACCTGGATTAGTCACTTTCGATGCAAGTGACCATGTACGGCCTTTCACCTCACCTCCATCAATCGGCCAAACTGTTGTTTGGGTCATTTTTATCGAAAATGACCTACATCTTGCTATACTTGGGCGTCGACGGAATTCAGAACTACCTGGGAAAGGGTTAACTCATGATCGGACGATCCTCACTGACGCGTCGTGAAGCCCTTATTGCTGCCAGTCAGATTGCCGGCGCCGCTTCCTTAACGGGGTTTGCTCAGGCGGCCGATACGAAATCGAGTCGCATCATTCCTGCCGTAGCGGGACAATTGTCGATCAAATGGCGACGACGGATCAAGGTTGGTGATGAATTTGAAGTGCTTACAGAAACAGTCACCTGGAACGCATCCGAGACCGCAATCATCATCTGCGACATGTGGGCCGACCATCCATGTAAGATGGCCGCGATGCGTGTAGCCAGGATGGCCCCTCGCATGAACGAGGTCATCTCACTGGCGCGAGATCACGGCGTGGCGATCATTCACGCACCGAGTAGTGGGATGAAACACTACGAAGAGACTCCCTACCGTGCACGCATGAAGAATGCCGAGTCGGCAAAACCACCGGTGCCTATTCAAAGCTGGTGTTACCACAATAAGGAACACGAAGGGCCCTGGCCTATTGTTGACGATGTGGCCCGTGGTGAAGCGAAGGTCACCGGTTGTGATGATCCAAATGCCAGGCCACACTCGCCAACCGATCGACACCAGCACCCGGATATAAAGATCATCGGTTACGACAGCATCAGCGACAAAGGGCAAGAGATATTCAATTTCCTGGAAGAGCAGGGACGTAACAACATCGTCTTGATGGGCGTGCACACCAATATGTGTGTTCTCGGCCGACCGTTCGGGATTCGGCAACAAAAATACCTAGGCAAGAATGTCGTCCTTTGCCGCGACCTGACCGACGCCTTGTATGATCCCCGGGACAAACCGTACGTCAGCCATACCCGAGGCGTGGAGCTGGTCGTCGAGCATATCGAGAAGTACTGGTGTCCGTCGATTCTCGGCGAGAGTCTCACTCGCGTTATTCCCGGATCGTCTGGTCCCTAACGCTTCAGCCATTAGAGCCGTTAACGAGTTTTACTCGTGTCAATTGTACCTGCCCCATCACACCGAGCAGAATGAATTGGTTAACCGCGGCGCATCGATGTAGTTGGCAAACGACAACTCCACCGGCACGAGGCCGGTGGGGTAAAGTCGACTCAATAAACAAGCCGCTAGTCCCATCCGTCACAACAAATGTTCGCACGTGTCAATCAACGCGAAACTCGCGAATGATGTCTGCATCAAGTTCGATTCCGAGTCCCGGAGCAGTGGGGACTGGTACCCTTCCATCGATCAACGGCGGAAGATTGCTGACCAGTTTTCTCATAAGGGGTGACGGGCGAAGACAATATTCGACCAGATCTCCATCAGGGACCGAAGCGATCCAGTGCAGCGATGCAATGAGATTGATGCCGGTACTGAAACAATGGGGGACGGCGCGTCGACCATGTCGTGTGCACATGTCAGAGACACGCCGGCAGACCGTCAATCCGCCGCAAAACGCGACATCGGGTTGGACAATGTGGAGGCCGCGCTCGATCAGATCTTCAAAGTCAAAATGAGTCACGTCGCCCTCTCCGGCGGCGATTGGAACAGGCGAGTGTTTACAGAGTTCGGCGTATCCGATTCGATCATCCTGAGACAGCGGCTCCTCCAACCAGAAGATATTGAGCGGAGCTAGCAGTTCGGCGCGGCGAATGGCCGTCGGTAAGTCCCAGGCATGCCCGGCGTCTACCATCAGATCGCACTGCTCACCGAGAACGTCACGAGCTGCTTGGACATGGGCAAGGTCGATATCTGGGTCCTGGCCGAATGGTCCCCAACCAAATTTGACCGCCGTCAGTCCCAATTGAACAAATTCTTCGGCAAGCTCGGCCGTGTCGTCTGGCGTGTCGCCAAACAAAACACTCGCATAGGCACGAACGGAGCTTCGCTGAGGGCCGCCAAAGAGTTCACAAATCGGTTTCCCTTCGGCCTGCCCTTTAATGTCCCAGATAGCAATATCGGCTCCACTGATCGCGTGAATTGCTGCACCGCGGCGACCATACCGATTCGTTTCGTAGTACATCGTCTCCCAGAGCGTCTCTGGATCAAGCGGGTCCTCTCCGACGAGTATCGACGTCAACCCGTGACGCCGGGCGGCCGATCGGGGAGCATCAAAGCACGCCTTGCAGACGTAGGACTGACTGGTGACCTCGCCGATGCCAGTAATTCCCTCGTCCGTATGGATGCGAACGATCAGAACGTCCAGCGTACCGTCCGGTATCTCATCAACAATGGGAACGCGAAGATGAATTGGTTCAACAGCGGTGATTTGCATCGACTGACTCCGAAATCGGATTCGAAATAGTGCGGAGGGAATCTAGGAGCGTCCGCGACGTTTCGTTACTCGAACGGTGACGGGACATGGCGGTCCAAGGGGAACATTGGGCGGCGGCAGTTTTCAAAGGGAAGTGAACCGAGATTGGCGCTCGTCGATCCCGGCACATCAACCGGCACGATGCGACTGGCAATGCTCTCGTACCAAGTGCGAAAACCGTTTGGCGACTTGACGATCACTAGGTCGAAGTCTCGAGGTTCGAGACCGTGTTCTTGGAAGACTCGACACCCGACGACGTAGACCGGACGTTCGGTAATGAGGATATGAATTCGATCGACAACAACGACGGCAGCTCGCCCACCGCATGCTTGCGTACCGTCTTCGTAGGCGAAACGTCCATCGTGTAACGATTTCACATAGACGCTAACATCAACAGGCTGAAATCGTCGCGGGTCGCGTGTACCGCCGAGCGGCACGAGCAGGCTCGCTCCGACACCGGCATAAAAAACCTTCTCGATAGCGACAGCATCCACAATTGCCAACAGTGCCGTGCCTGAGAACCCAAATTGCAAGAGCCCTTTTAAGATCGCGTTACTATCGCCCGAGGCGCCGCTAGCGGTTGCGTCGGCTGCATCCGAAAAGACGGTCAAACCGACGGTCTCTTCTGCCAATCGGACCGCCTCGTCGAGGGGAATCAACGCGGCTTGAAACCGCTCCCGGTGATTCCACATGAATTGGCCGATTTGATTGGCTGCCGTTTCAGCCCTGGCAAGATCGTCGTCGGTTGTAACTAGCACATTGGATTGGAGAGCCGGGACATCCGTAAACGCATTCCCGATGAGAACTCCAGCAATCAAACCACCTGGCGACTCCTCGATCCGTTGACACTCTTGAATCGCTTCGCCAAAACACCCGGTCATCGTGATCAACTCGTCGCCCCGCACGAGCATCGGAAGCGCAACCCGCGCCGTTGTCGGCCGAATTTCGTTGCGGAGGAGCCTGATTAACATGCGGGCGGCCCGCTGTCCTGTTTCATAATGGTCCACGTGGGGATAGGTGTGGTACGGGACCAGAATATCCGCCGCCGACAACATGCGATCAGTCAGCACGGCGTGCAGGTCGAGCGAGGCAACAATCGGTCTCTTTCCGGCGATCTCACGGAGATCCGTAAGCAGTCGCCCCTCCGGATCGTCTTCTGCCTCGCCAGCCATTGCACCGTGTAGTGCCAGGTAGAATCCGTCCACGATCGGGTGACTTTGAATCGATTCGATCAGCTCATTCAACAGTCGATCAAGATCTTCGCTAACAACTCGACCGCCGGAAACGGCCGATGCCGCAAGCGTCGGCACGGCCTCGACATCGTGTTGTTCGAAAATGTCCATTGCACCCGATAATTCAGTTTCAGTGGATGAATACGCGGGCAGAACATCTGCGCCGCGATACACGCGGAAATCTGAATAATGGGTTGCGGCCGGATTGAACGTGGCCGTTTCCTGTTTCAATTCGGCAATCACAACACGCAATGGCGATCCCTCCATTTGATGTTAAGTCGGCGTTGGAACTGCTCCTGCCAGATGCCGACTGGGCGAGTTGCCACTCCCCGGTAATATTTCACCTCGCCGGATCGTGACAGCGGCCGTCAGAAGTTCGTGTCCAACTCGCTGCCTGCTGTAGCTGTCGGTAAACGCAAAACGACCGTCGTGCTTCTCCAACACGGCAATGTCCGCCACCGTTCCTACTCGTAGCGTGCCAATACTCTCGTCCTGACCGAGAATTTTTGCTGGTCGAGTTGTGGACATTTCGATAACTCGATCGATCGGCACACCCAACATGAGGAACTTGCTCATCGTCGTGGGCATATCGAAAACTGGACCATGAAGATTCCTGGTATGTAAGTCTGTACTTATTGTCGTCGGTTCAAATCCCTGCTCGAGCGCCGCTTCGACGACTTCCCATTGAAAACTCCCGAACCCGTGTCCCACATCGAAGATGACTCCCCGCTCTGCCGCGTCTCGTACCGCTGGATGGATCGCGCCGTCATCGTCGGTAACGCGTGTGCTTCCACCCTTGAAGCAATGTGTCACACAGTCTCCTGCCTCGAGAGACTCGCAGAGTTCCGGAATCGACATTGGACACTCACCGATGTGCACCATCAGCCAAGTTTCGGATTCACGTGCGGCGCGAATCGCGTCTCGAAGATTCGCCCATCCCTGTTCGCCTTCGCCGATAATGTGTTTCCCGGCTCGGATCTTAACTCCCACCGCCACGTCACGATTTCGACGAATCGTTTCCACAACGCCGTCCGGATCGGCGTAACGACGATCGAGAAGTTCTCCGAGATTCGCGGCGATGAGACCAAAACAAGACAGATTGACCAGACTTAGTAGGTGCGTTTTACAACGATCAATGCCGTCTCTCCGAAAGGCGTCAAAATTGTAGGAACCGGCAGTGCCCGCATCCAACATTGTCGTGACGCCACCCGCGGCACAAAGCGGATCTGGATCGAGACCAAACGGCGAGTGCGTGTACGCATGCATGTGAAGGTCGATCAATCCGGGCGTCACATACATGCCCCCCGCATTAACCACCCGCCCAGCTTCTACATCAACCAAGCCTTCTGCCACGGCGATGATCTGATTTCCACAAATGGCGATATCTCGCAGACCGCGCAGTCCCTGTGATGGGTCGATCACTTCGCCGCCACGGATGAGGATGTCGCATTCCAAATTTATCGTCCTTTGGTCGACGTGACATAAAGGAGCCGTTACGTTCCCACAAAACCTTCAGCACATTCGTGTTTCAATCAATCTGTTTGCCATGACCGGCAAAACATTGATCCGAAAGTCGACTAGCGATTTCGCCGCAGGTATCATCGTACTCGCCGAGAAGGTATTTGACGCCATGGCTGTTCGGTATGCAAGCGGTAACTGTTGTCCAATTGACCTGAGGTTTCTTATTGTGGATTTGCACCAACGTTACGGACTGACGCATGTGATTAACGCCTGCGGCAAGATGACTCACCTCTGTGGTGCGATTGTCCTACCGGAAATCGCCGAGGCAGCCGCCGAATCGCTGCGGCACTTTTTTTTGCTCGAAGAACTACAGGCAGCCGCCGGCCGGTTGATTGCAAAATCGACGGGTGCGGAAAGTGGATGTGTGACGGCGTGCACAGCAGCGGGTATTACCTTGGGAGTGGCTGCCTCGATGACCGGCAATGATATCGCCAAAGTGCTTCAGCTGCCGGACTCAAGCGGAATGAACAGGCGGGTCTTGATCCAGAAGGGACACTGTATCAACTACGGAAATCCCGTCACACAGGCGATCAGGTTGGCCGGCGCAGAAGTCACCGAATTGGGTGTCGTTAACCGTTGTTCGATTGCTGAGCTTCGACACGAACTGGCGCGCGGTGGTGTTGCTTCGGTAGTGCACGTCGAGTCGCATCATACGGTCCGCTACGGCTGGGTCGAATTGCCAAAGGTCGTTGAATTGGCGCACGAATTTGATGTCCAGGTCATCGTGGACGGCGCCGCACAAGACCAACGTCTTGTTGAACTCGTGCAAACGGGGGCTGACCTCGTGCTGACCAGCGCACACAAGTACTTCTGTTCGACAACAGCCGGAATTGTGGCCGGCCGCACGGAACTGGTGAATGCTGTATCTCTGCAAAATCGTGGTATCGGCCGCCCCATGAAGGCGGGAAAAGAGGCGATCATCGGCGCGATGGCGGCCATCGAATATCGTCTCGCCCAGGATATGCCCGCTTGGTCTGACGAACAGGATCGCAAAGTTCAGCTGATCCTCGACCGTTTGGGGACAACGGCTGGGTTGGAGTTGTCGGTCGATCCCGATCCAAACGGCTGTCCTTTTTCACGGGTCAGATTGACGCCAGATCAGACAATCACGGGGCATTCGGCTTCGACGATTGCCGACGCCTTATCCCGTGGCGATCCGACAATCGTGGTTCGCGCACACCATGTCGATGAGGGCTACATCCACCTGGATGCGGTCGAAATGACGGACGAAGAGGTGCAATTGGTATGTGCACGTGTTGACCAACTGCTAACGGGTGATTGACCTTCAGAGAGAGAACTCGATGACCAAACCGCTACTTAACGAAGGACAGCCGACGCACGTACGGCGGTACGTGTTTGCCCTCGCCTGCGGTACCTCCTGGTTACTCTATCTTCATCGCTATCTTTTTGCTTTGATCAAGCCCCAACTAGCCGAGCAGTGGGACTTGGGGAAGGACGACCTTGGATACCTCGATAGTGCGTTTTCCATCGCCTATACGGGATTTCAAATTCCGCTCGGTGTGGCAGCGGATTTCATTGGCGTTCACTTGGTTTTGACCTCGATGATCGTGGTGTGGTCGATCGCCATTGGCATGCACGCCTGGGCGCCAACAACGTCTCTCATGTCGGTCGCGCGGGCCACATTGGGATTGGGACAGTCGGCGGTGTTTGCTGCGCAAAGCCGAATCACCCGCACCTGGTTTCCCAGTTCGGTAAGGACGACCGTGCAAGGTTGGATGGGCGTTTTCTTTGGCAGGTTCGGTGGTCTGTCAGCGAATCTGCTGATCGGTGCGGTCTTGTTGGGCATATTCGCGATCCCGTGGCGAACGGTTGCCTACGTGTTGATGGGCGTTGGAATTGCGCATGCGTTTGTATTTGGCCTGGTATTCCGTAACTCGCCCAAACGACATCCCGCAGTAAACGATGCGGAAGCGTCCTTGATTGCAGACGAGGACATGTCGACTAAATCGGCAGCCAAGAAATCACGGGTCGGTTTCCGACAGATGTTCCGTGAAATGAAACCTTGCGCCATCG
>DUDC01000139.1 GCA_012959465.1 Planctomycetaceae bacterium | reverse complement strand
CAATCAGGGCGGCAATCGGCTGGTCCACCTGCTTGCAGAGCGTCGAGTGGTTGGATTTGAGGCCCTTATGTGAGTCCCAACGGCCAGCTCCACCACTGCTACCGTGATAAACCTGGACAAATCGCACACCCCGTTCGACCAATCGCCGTGTGGTTAACATCTTTTGACCAAACGATCGGGTCTCGTCCTGATCCAAACCGTACAACTTATGCGTGGCCGCCGTCTCACCGTCAAAGCGAACGACATCTGGAACAGCCATCTGCATGCGAAACGCCAATTCGTACGACCGAATCCGAGCGCGAATCGCGTCATCATTTGGATATTTCGCGGCAGTTAGCCGATTCAATCGGTGAAGCAACTCAAACTCGCCTGACTGTTCCTCGCGAAAAACACCTTTCGCCGGTTTGGCGTACGGTAGTGGATTGGCGGGATCGATAGCCAGTGGCACACCGTCGTATTGCGGTCCGAGGTAGTTCGCCCGATGCGCCTCTTGCCCACCGCAACAATCGGCGATCGGCTGCCCCATGACAATAAACTGAGGCAGGTTCTCGTTGAGTGTTCCGAGTCCGTAATTCACCCAAGAACCGATCGTGGGGAAGAAACCGTCGACGCGATGACGGCCCGTGTGAAATTGGAGTTGCGCCCCGTGATTGCTATCTTCCGTCCACACCGATCGGATCAGACAGAGTTGATCTGCTTGACTGCCAAGATGAGGCCACCAATCGCTGATTTCCAACCCACTCTGACCCCATTTACGATACGAGACCTGCAGCGGGTACAACTCGGTGCGGATGAATCCATTATTCGGATCGAAGGCGACAACTCGCTCGTTGTCGAGATAGGGCGAGGAGAGCACGTCTTTATGAGGTGTTTCATCAATCGTCTTTCCGGCATACTTGTTCAGGGCCGGTTTGGGATCGAACGATTCCATGTGACTCGTACCGCCGATCATGAACAACCAAATCACGCTCTTCGCTTTGGGAGCAAAGTGAGTCAGCGACGCCAACGAAGCTGACTGAGACTCCTGTTGCAACATCGCCGAGAGAGCGACGCTACCAAAGCCGAGTCCCATTTCGGAGAGGAATGCTCGTCGCGTTTGGTTGAATCGGTCCATCATCGCTTCCGTCATCGAATCGTGACAAAGTCATTGTGGTTCATCAGGACATGTACTAGATTCTCGCGGGCACGCATCAAAGGATCTGCCGAGGCCGCGATATTTGCCTTCGCCTTGCCGCCGAGCTCGGTCAGTTCAGACGGCTTTGCGAGCGTTGCGGACTGTTGAATAAGAAACTCACGACAAGTCGTGACTTCTTCATCCGAAGCCTGTCGAGCCAACATTTGTTTGAAGGCAAGTTCCACGAACCGACTTTCCGCGGCCGGTTTCTCGGCAACTTCGCGCCAGATTGTAGCGGCCAATTTCCGCGACGCGTCAAGTGCCAACGTACTGTTGGCGAGCGTAAGCGCCTGTTGTGGAATAATGCTCCTCGACCGGCGATAACATTCGTTAGGGCCGGCGGAATCGAACAACGTCAGCATTGTCATTTGTTTTTCGTAGGCGTGTCGAAAATAGAGGCTCCTCCTTGGCACGCTTTCCCCCTCAGTAAAGTCGATGTCCGCACCACCTCTTGTAAGATCCAAGCTACCGGCAACGGCCAATAGACTGTCGCGAATGACCTCCGCATCCAATCGCCTGACATTGCTTCTCCACAACAACAAATTGTCGACGTCCGTTTGCTCATTCGCGTCGATCAAACTCTGGTCGGCAAACGATGCGAGCTGGTAAACTCGGGAGTTCAATATCAATCGGTGTAGGTGCTTCATACTCCAATCGTGCTCCATCAGCTCAACAGCAAGCCAGTCCAGCAGGTCGACATGCGATGGTCGAGGCGAACGGAGACCGAAATCAAAGACGTTGGCTACCAACGGCTCGCCGAAGTGACGCATCCAAATGTGATTGACCGCCACCCGCGCCGTCAGTGGATTCTGCTCGTCGGCAATCCACCGAGCTAGGGCCAACCGACGACCGGTGCTCGTACCGGGATACGCTTTCCCAACCGAAGTGTATTTTGCATCATCTTTAGTGATGGCGGCACTAGCTTTGGCTAGGCTCTCTTCGGCAGCCTTGAGATCTGTCTGCGCCTTCGTGATGCCGGCCTGCTTCACGCTCGCGTCGGACTCTACATTGGCTTCGGCTGCAGCGATCGCAATCTGTTTCTGTGAAACGGAAACCTGTGCTGCGTGCCTGGCCGCCTGACGTTCAAGTCTCGCTGCAACCTTCGCCAGACAATCAACGTCTTGCTGGCCAGAGTACCTTGCCTTGTCAGCTGCCCAGCGAGCCCGATGGGACGCGAGTTCTGCCACTGCCGCGGCGAGCTTCAGTGATTCGATGCTCTTCGCATCCGCCGGCGTTTGATCGCCCGATTCGACGGTCCGACCCTCGGTTCGCTTGTTCAAAGCTATTTCTGCTTTGGCAATAACTTTCTCGGCAGCGTGAATTTCCTCTTTCTCGATGTGTGGCCAAAACGCGGGAAATACGGCCACAGGCGGCAAGGCAATTGGTGTGATGTCCAACGATTTTCCAAAAATTTCAGGGATCGCCGGCGCGACGGGTTTCTCCTTGTCGAAGTGCTTTTCGTTCCCCCGTACGTAGAGAAACGTTTTGGCTGTCGGATCCGCATCGAACACGTGGGGCAAACCGTCGTTTTGAAGGTTTGGTTGACCGGGAACTCTCTCGGTGCGGACGTTGTGTGGCTCGAAAATGGCGCGCATCGCGTAGTAATCGGTTTGAGCGATCGGATCGAATTTGTGATCATGGCATCGAGCGCAGTTGATTGTCATGCCCAAGAATGCCTTCGTCGTGTGTTCCACCGTTGCATCGAGCCAGATGTTTCGATTGCTCTTGTGATAGTTGCGGGCCAGAAAACCGGTCGCACGCAATACGTCGGGATTTCCAGGAGCCAACTCGTCGCCAGCCAACATCTCAACAATGAACTGGTCGTATCCCTTGTCGGCATTCAAAGACTGAACGATCCAGTCTCGCCATCGCCAGATGTGACGTTGACTACCGCGCAACTGGTTCTTGTAGCCGTTCCAATCGCTATATCGCCAGACATCCATCCAGTGACGTCCCCATCGCTCACCATACTGTGGGCTATTGAGGAGTAAGTCGACGAGCATTTCGTGCGCCTTGTCGGAATTCTCACTCGCAAACTCATCGATCTGCTGTCGAGTCGGCGGTAGTCCAATCACGTCGAAGTACAATCGACGCACCATGGTCTGTTTTTTTGCTAAACCAACAGGCCGCAACGATGCGAGACTATGTTGTTTCGCAATAAATGCATCGATTGGGCTTTCACTCCAAAACGCGTCCGCTATTTCAGGGACGGGTGGTCGAGTGGGAACTTGATACGCCCAATGCTCCCTGGCGTGTATTGGAATCGTCTCATCCGTCGGCACCTTTGCGCCGAGTTCAATCCAAGCCCGAATGATCGCAAGTTCATCGGCAGTGAGCCGTTCGCCCTCGCCTTGCGGCGGCATACGCTCGGAGTCTTCAGACACCGCAACACGTTGAAACAACAGACTCTCGCTCAACGACTTTGGTACGACCGCCGGGCCAGTCTCACCCCCTTTGCGAATCAACGCCCCCGCATCGATTCGCAATCCGGCTTCCTGTTTCAGCGCCCCGTGGCAAGCGGAACACTTTTCCATCAACAGCGGTTTAACGTCGCGTAAGTAATCCACATCCGTCGCCCGTAGTGCGGATGTTAGCATGGTGACGAAAAGTGGCAGGAGAAGCCAACGCATGACACGCCAATGAAAGGTGGGAAAGTCGTACTGAGGGACCGGTATTATATCCGAAAATCACGGAGCAATCATGCACAGTATTTGATATAAGACAACACGCGATACGTGCGGTTTTCTGAGCCGAACGCGTTAGCGTCGGGCCTCATGTGTTAAACACGTGAATCGAGAATCCAAGGCCCATCGGGCCGGCACAGTGCTGACGATTTACCGGGATCAAATGAGATCACCGC
>DUDC01000138.1:3051-4038 GCA_012959465.1 Planctomycetaceae bacterium | reverse complement strand
GAACCCGGCGGTGGAAAGGAAGAACTTGCCGTTTTCGGGAGCGAGGGGTTTCAGAAGAATCTCGCACTCGCGCAAGTGTATGCCTTCGCGCGGAGAGCCTACCGCCGTCCGTTGAATGAATCCGATAACAAACGGATCGCGGCGATCTATCAGCAGCGGGTTTCCGAGCAAGCCACACCGCGTCAGGCGGCACTCGATACGTTGAAGATGATGCTGTGCTCGCCGGCGTTTCTTTACCTCAGTGAAATCTCTCCCGAGGACCAAAGCGAGCTGCATCCGTATGATCTTGCTTCCCGCCTTTCCTACGCCCTTTGGGCAGCACCGCCAGACGACAGGCTGTCGACTGTTGCCGCGTCCGGTCGCCTGACCGAACCTGACGAATTGAACAGGCAGGTTCAGCGTCTGCTCAGCGATGAGCGTTCCGGGGAATTCGTAAATGGCTTTCTGGATAGCTGGCTGAACCTGCGAGACATCGGCGATCTTCCTCCGCCCCGACAAGCCGCGTGGGAGTATTACGCTCAAAATCTACCCAATTCGATGAAGCAGGAGGCGCGCCTGTTTTTCCGTCACCTGCTCGACAGCAACGGACCGGTGACGGATTTCCTGGACGCTGACTACACCTTTGTTGACAAGAAACTGGCCGGGCTATATCGATTGCCCGCGCAGGACACGCTTCGGTTGGCCGACGGATTTCAACGAGTCAGCCTGGCTGAAAACCAGCAACGCGGCGGTCTGTTGGGCATGGCCGGCGTGCTGACGGTCAGCGCTAACGGCGTTGACACATCACCGGTGACACGCGGTGTGTGGGTGCTGGAAAACATACTGGGCACAACGCCGCCCCCGCCGCCCGACGAAGTGCCGGCAATCGACGCCGACGTGAGCGGAGCAACCACAATCCGTGAGAAGCTGGCAAGACACAGCGCAGATAAAACGTGTTACGTGTGCCATCGAAACATCGATCCGCTCGGCCACGCACTGGAATCGTTT
>DUDC01000138.1:2180-2904 GCA_012959465.1 Planctomycetaceae bacterium | reverse complement strand
ATTTTTACACGCAGTCTGATTAAGAAGCTTCTTACCTACGCGACCGGGCGACACATGGAACGGAGCGATCACTACGAGATCGATGACATTCTGGGCCGTGTGAAAGCTGATCACTACGGACTGCGAACGATCGTGACCGAAGTTCTGACAAGCAAAAGTTTTCGATCACGCTGAGCCACAAGCTTGTAAACATACCGTATTAAACACATGAGTTGCTCTGGTTGCTGCAGCGGACTCGAGCGATTCGATAACGAAAACGACTCTCGCAGCACTCCGGTGTTCCACGACCTGCGCAGAAGAAAGGGGTCAGAATGATTCGATGCCGCAACACCGGATGTGCCACGGAAATCAGGTCAGCAGTGGTTGCGTGACAGCGGCGGTTCAGCAGCGCCCTTGCCTTCGCCGCCATGAGTCAGCGAAATTCGCTCTATCAGTGATCCCAATGATTGAACCCCGAATGAGGGACTAAGAAGTTACCAATGAGAAAGACAGCAACGATTATCATCGCGGCGATTGCGCTTGCGGAATGCGGAATGGCCGCTGAAGCGATTGAAAAACCGAACATCATCATTGTTCTGAACGATGATCAGGGATATCAGGATTTGGGATGCTACGGGTCGCCAGACATCAAGACCCCGCATATCGATCAGATGGCGGCCGAAGGGATGAAGTTCACGGATTTTCTTGTGGCGTCCCCAGTCTGCTCAGCTTCGCGTGCTGCGTT
>DUDC01000138.1:446-2170 GCA_012959465.1 Planctomycetaceae bacterium | reverse complement strand
AAATTTTGTAACAATAAATAAAGCATTACAATATAAATTATTAAATTTCATTTTATGGACTCCAATATTACCAATACCTGATCTTTTTACCCACATGGATACCGACCATATGTTACTGTCAGTGGGTGTGCCAAGTGTCTTCTTCCCAAACCGCGGCCACGTCGGCCTGTCTCCGAAGCACGTGACGATTGCTGAAGTACTCAAGACAGTCGGCTACAACACCAAAGCCGTCGGCAAATGGCATCTGGGTGACGAGCCGGAGTTTCTACCCACCAATCAAGGGTTCGATTCCTACTATGGGATTCCGTATAGCAACGATATGTTCCCCGCCCAAAGCATGAAGTACGCGGACGACTGCCTGTTCCGCGACGGCGAGAGTCCTGAGACGATAGAAAAGGCCTTCGCCGGCACGTTGCGCAAAGGGAGCCCACGATCGATGAAGAACAAAGTTCCGCTGATGCTCGATGAGGCCTGCATTGAGTTCCCCGCGAATCAGACGACCATCACGAGGCGTTACGCCGACCAGGGTATCGCCTTTATCTCCGAGAGTGTGAAACAGAAAAAGCCGTTCTTCCTCTATCTGGCGAACTCCATGCCGCATATCCCCCTCTTCGCATCACCCGATTTCAAGGGCAAGAGCGAGCGAGGTCTCTACGGCGACGTTATCGAAGAGATTGATCACAACGTCGGACGTATCCTCAGTCATTTGAAGGAACTGAAGATTGATGAGAATACCATCGTGGTGGTCACCTCGGACAACGGTCCGTGGTTGATCATGGGCGACAGAGGTGGAACTGCCACGCCGCTTTTCGAAGGAAAAATGACCACGTTTGAAGGCGGCCAGCGCGTGCCGTGTGTGATGAAATGGCCGGGCAGGATTCCTGCAGGATCGATCTGTTCTGAAGCCGCGCTAACGATGGATCTGTTGCCGACATTCGCGCACATCACTGGCGCCGCATTGCCAAACGTCCAACCAATCAACGGGAAAAACATCATCGCCCTGCTTACCGCCAAAGAAGGCGCAGTTTCACCCCACAGGTATTTTTTCTATGACCAGACCGCCGTGCGCAGCGGCAACTGGAAATACCACTCCCGGGAGATCTTCAAGATCAAAGCGACCGCCCGAAAAGCGACCGGCCCGACGCTCTACAACCTGAAGGACGATATCGGCGAAAGCAGAAACGTCATCGACCAACATCCGGAGATCGCAAAACGCCTGCAGAAGGCACTCGAATCCAATCCGAACAAGAGAGCCACCATTCCCGGATCAGGAAAAACAAGGAACGCGGTGGCTCTGACTGACATTCTGATGCGGGCCAATATGGTGAAGCGGTACGTTATGAGAAGAATGATTACCCGCGCGTTCAGAATGGCTGTGGTGTTGCTAATGATCGGCGGCACGCTACCGACTGCCATGGCTGAAACGGATCAACCACCGAACTTCCTGATCATACTGGGCGATGACATCAGTGCCTCCTTCCTCGGGTGCTACGGATCGCTGAATCCGAATACCTCCCCGAATATCGACAAGCTGGCCAGCGAAGGTATCCGCTTTAGCAACATGTTTGTCTCAGAAGCCATATGCGCGCCCACAAGAGCCGAGTTGTATACCGGGCTTCAGCCGGAACGCAATGGTTGTATGCGGAACCATATGGCAACAGACGTGGGAACAAAGAGTGTTGTGCCATTATTTGAAGGAACTCGGTTATCGCGTTGGATTGGCA
>DUDC01000138.1:0-284 GCA_012959465.1 Planctomycetaceae bacterium | reverse complement strand
GACAGCAAACAATAAAGCAACAGCCGTTCTGTCTCTTCATCTGCTCAGTCCATGCCCATGCCCCTTGGGAGGCTGGTGATTCATCCTTGTGGAAACTGGATGAGTTGAAGCTCCCGGCGCACCTGGCCGACAACAGGACCACTCGACATTATTACCGTGAAATGCTGGCTGAAGTCAGGTTGTTTGATGAGGAAGCGTCCCAATAATTGTTGAAAGTTGAAAGATGGTCTCCCGAGGGGCAGAATCTGCCCCTCGCAACTTTTCAATTTACGTCGGGTGCAACC
>DUDC01000137.1 GCA_012959465.1 Planctomycetaceae bacterium | reverse complement strand
ATGGCTATTCATCCTTGAATTTGTCGGCCGTAGTGCGCCGGGCGGACGGCATACCGCATTGCCGTGCATCAGATCACTGGCCAGTTGAACTTCACTGGCACTCCACCACACGTAGACGCGGAGTGCGGGCCAAAGGCGAGGGCTATATCAAACGGACGCTGCCCACCTGGCTTCTGGAGAATGAAGAATTTGCGCGATCCCTGGATTGTCAAATCGACGCTTGGAAGCAGGAGAGGCCACGTGGGTTGGCAGGTCTTGTCTCGTTTGTGGAGCTGGTGCAGGGGTACGGCGCAACCTTTATGGGCAGCCATGTGGTGAAGGCAGTGTCGGCCGAGCATAAATTGGCGGTTGCATTGGCAGCGGCAAATGCAATTGCCAATTTATCCTCGGCCAGCGAGCGGAGGCTGTCACGGCTGTGCCAGGTCGATCCCTATTTGTCCGAGGTCATTGAAATCGAGGTGGACTTGGCGGAGCATGGCAGGTCTGTTGCCAGTGCTGAGTCAAGAACACGATTGGAGCGATACTGCCGAAGGCTTGCCCAGGAAGCTTTAGACGACCGCTCGTCTATAGATTCCAGGGGTGAATCGTCGGCAACAATACATGACCCGGGGCAAGAGTCGTCTTTTCTCAGACATCAGGCGTCCGGAGACACGCTGCGAAAACTTAAGGAACTAAAGGCAGGGTCGAGAAATGCATGCGAAGAGTTATGGGACGAAGAGGAGCAAGCGTACGTGGGGGAACCTGAACGTATGGCGGAGATAATCATGAAAGCAGCACAAGAGCGCCAAGGTCGCAGCCACGCGACGGCGGGTGCCGGAAAAAGCTTTCTTGACCATTGGGGGGCGAATTTCAGTAAATGCAGAACATCTTTGGCGAGACACGAGATTGAACGGATCATTCTGGACGGTCCCTCGAACAAAAGACCAGGGCCAGACGGGGTGCCAGGAGCAGTGTTCAAACGGTACGCGCGGGTGCTTTCGTATGTCTTTGAGGAAGCTTGGACTGATCTATCTTCGGGAGAATCGCTAGGCGAACATGGGCTGGCTCTGGCGCGGAAGGTTTGGATGGTTGCGCCCAAGCCGAAATTCGGATCGGCCCCAAAGGTGGCTAATTTGCGAGACCTCGAAATGGGAAATGAGGTGCGCAAGATATTGGCCCGAATGTTGACGGCCGTCTTGGATGAGGTATGCGTGGAGCAGCTGCACCCAGCCCAGCAGGCGTTCATGCGAGGCCGCAATATCGTGAGAAGCACGTCGAAGTTTTTGCGTGCTTTCTGGGATAGAGTACGCGAACAAGAGCCCTCGCTGGACCCGTACATGTTATACTTGCTGGATTGCACGAAGGGTTACAACTTGATGGACCACGGGTGGTTGATGAGGTGCCTGGAGGCGGCGGGGACGCCAAGCTTAATCGTAAACGTGGTGCTTAGTCTTCTTCCAAATATGCCGATACTCCTGCTAAATGGGGTTGAGCGGGGAGAACTGGAGTTGCCTACAGGATTAACCCAGGGGTGTCCGGCATCATGCTGGCTTTACATCATAGCTGTCGATCCACTGATCGCAGCACTGGCGAAAACTCCGGGTGTGGACGTGGTCTCTGGCTTCGTTGATGACTGGTCGGTGGGATGCGAAAATTACGCGGCGTTGGAATCAGTGGCCTCTTTGGTGGCGGAATTCGAACGAGCTTCGAGCCAGCGAATTAACAAGGATAAATCAGCCATCGTACCAGCTCGGACACTTTCAACCCCGGAAGTGGCGCGATGTAATAGGATATTACAGTGCCAAGCGCGCATATCGATGAAGGAACGGCTACTGGGCATCTATATCGGGCTGCACGCAACGGTCGAAGACCAGTATGCCGACGCGATGGCGAAGTTTGGTACGGCATTGGACGTTTATGGCGGCCATCGCTCATCGATGTCTACGGCTATGCGCGTTCTGGTCGTCAACGTGTTCTTCTATTCCCTGTTCGCGTACCAGAATAAGCTGTTTTTCATGCCCACGCCGATGTTGAAATGGGTCGAGAGCAGGGTGCTTGCATTCATAACGCCTGTGCCTTGGACAAAGCTGGGTTTGCTTGGCCACCTTGGGAAATTGTATGGCGTTCGTTGCAGCCTCGTTGATCTGCGCCTGAGTAACGTTGCCGCGCTACTAGCGACATACGAGACCATTCCCGAGCTAAAAGCTGGCGCAGCGGCCTCGCTCCTTCGATGGCCACATGGCCGGGGGGCACCTTTCCTTGTCCACCCTGCTATTTCGTGGCAAGTTGCCTGCTCGTTCTTTCGCAGTGCCGCTGGTTATTCGTACCAAGATTTCCTCGCGGATGTTGCGCCGCATGGCGCAGTCAGCCTCGCACAGGACAAGGGTTTGGCATATCGCATTACGTACGCACAACTTCTCGAAGCGGAGCGGGGGGGATGGGAAGGATACTTGGAGGGACGGATCGATAATGGGGGGGCAGATGGGAGGATAACTGTCCAGGAGCTTAAGTCGCTACCCCGCACAATTCCTCAGGGGCACCGGTGGTTCCTTTTGAAAGTACATTTGAAAGGGCTTCTATCGTCGGACAGGCTCATGCGTGCAGGAGTGACCGTAGGTGAGGGGCAGTGCGGCTTATGTAATGATGGTCCCGACTCTATTGCCCATTTGGTGCAATGCAGTTGCGTTGTGCAAGCTTGTGACAAAGTCCGAACAACTGCGAAAATTCCGCCGTTCAGTTCGGGACTGGCGGTGCTAAGGTTGCAGTCAGCATTTGATGGCGCATCCTTAGCCGTGGTAATCGCTTTTTATGCAGCGGTGTGGAAAGTGCGTGGTATGTGTCGCAGGGGCTTTTCCATCAGGGATGCTTCTGAATTGGCCGACCTCATATTGATGCAGATTAGTTCCCCTTGGTTGAACTTCTGTACGCCAACGATGGGTAAGCGTGAACGCCGTGCGGGACGGGTGCGGGAGCCTTCCCCCCCGAACTCGGGCGAAGTAGTTTACGGGAGTGACGGTGCCAGCCGCTCTAGCTCGGCCGGCAGGCTGGCGGGGTGGGGCGCAGCCTTCTGGGACGTGGGCTCAGGCGGCATAGGCGCCCCGACGGCCACACGGCGTGACTACCTCGGGGACCAGTCGAATAACGTTGCTGAGTATGCGGGCCTTGAGGCCTGCTTCGAGCGTGCAGAACGTGCCCCTGATGCAAAGGTTTTATTTCTCGTTGACTCTAAATTGCTAGCTGAGCAAGTGGGGGGCAGATGGGCGTGTCGTAAGGCTACGCTCATTCCCTTTTATGTGCGTATTTGTGAAATGGGGGAACGGATGAGTGCGCAAGGAAAGGTGTGGCGCATTCGTCATGTATATAGGGAATTCAACCAGACCGCTGATAAGCTCTCAAATGAGGCGATCGACGATAAAAACGGAAATGGACGCTCAAAATATTGGTAAGGCTACAATCCATTTCAACCTCCCTCTCTTCATGAGAGTGGCAAGAAAATAGCGTGAGGCGTGGCTAGGCTTGGTCTCGCGGCGCGCATGCCGGAGTTTTTTATTTCAATCGACACAGATGGTGCAGGGGTTTGAATGCCTAACTAGGGCTCCCGAGAGCTCGGTTGGACTACGGAACGCGGGCTCATTTGAGCCTTGCTAAAAAGGGGAGACGACTCACAAGAGCAGCCTTAAAAAAAAAGGGAGGATGGATCCACCGGGGCCCAGCTTTCCTTTTTTCGGACAACCTGTTCTGACCTCAGTCGGACCTATCATCGTACACTTTTCAAAATTGATTGGCGGTGCGCTGCAACCGTCTTTATAAGTTCTTGAAGCTCAGTTAAGTTCTGGAAGCTCTTGTAAGTTCTTGAAGCTCGTGTAACGTTTTTGACTCGTGTCACGGCGCGCGGGGGGGAGGGGCGCAAGCTCCTTCCCCGGGGCCCGGGGACCGCCCTGAGCCACCGCGTGTCGGCCCTCTTAAAAAAAAAAAACGTTTTTACTTAGTGTTTACTTTTTAAGGCGTTTTTACTTAGTGTTTTTAATGCGTTTTTACTTAGTGTTTTAAGGCGTTTTTAC
>DUDC01000136.1 GCA_012959465.1 Planctomycetaceae bacterium | reverse complement strand
ATTAGAGGAATGCAATGCAATGATGGACGGTAAGCTCGGCTTGTTGTTATTCGTTCTTTTGTTGGCGTTGCCAACGGTCTACTTGATCGACAAGGATGGCTATGTGCGATCATGGTGCATGGGTGAACTGAATTGGAAGGGCGCTGGCGCGCAGAACATGATTCGTGACCGGATCAAGAAAATGCTTGCCGAGTGATTCTAGTGATGGCCTCTCGAGTCGGGGCCAAACAATCCGCTAAGAATGACTCACGACGATCGTCTCGAGCCGATCGATATCTTGTGAGGAGGGCAGAGGACGAAGGTATGAAACTCGTGTTTTTCCGCGCAAGCGTGATGGCAACCTTGATCGCAACGTGCGTCCCTTCCGACACTACCGCTGATGATTGGCCGCATTGGCGTGGCGTCAATCGCAACAGCGTCGTTGCCGAGTCATCTGGCTGGGATAAGGGGATCTGGAGACTCGAAAACTCGTGGGACACGAATGTCGGGGAGGGTTCGAGCTCACCGCTAGTTGTCGCAGGTCGAGTTTACACCATGGGCTGGCGCAGCGGCCGAGATCACATTGGCTGCCTCGATGTTCGGACCGGCAAGACCCTCTGGTCAGTTAGCTATGAGTGCCCACGATACGGCCGCGTCGCCACGGGTGACCAGGGTCTGTATTCGGGCCCTTCTTCGACGCCTGAATTCGATACTCAAACTGGTTTCCTCTACACGCTTAGCACGGACGGCGACCTAAACTGCTGGGATACGCGGCAACGAGGAAGGTTGATATGGTCGATGAACCTCTACGACAAATACAACCCGCCGCGGCGACCACGAGTTGGTCGCAGTGGACTCAGGGACTACGGGTATTCGTCGTCGCCGCTCGTTTTCCGTGAGTGGTTAGTCGTTGAGGTCGGCGCTGGCGAAGGAAATCTGATGGCGTTTGATAAGCGGACGGGCGTCCGCCGCTGGACTTCGGGATCGACGTCCCCAGCTGGTCACAACGGCGGCCCGACTCCGATCATTGTGGAGGGCTTGCCCTGCGTGGCCGTTCACAATCACGACGGGCTGCTTGTCGTGCGTATGGACAAGGGGCATGAAGGCGAAACGGTGGCCAGTTACGAATGGATAACGTCGTTTGCGAACAACATCGCTTCGGTGACTGTTTACAAAAACTACGTCTTGCTTACATCGGCCTACAATCAGCAGAGAATCGCCAAGTTCGAGATCACTCTTCGCGGCGCAAATAAGCTGTGGGAACAAAAACACGCTTCCAAAGTTTGCTCGCCCGTCGTTCATAATGGGCACATCTACTGGGCTTGGCAGCAAGTCATTTGTCTCGATTTTGAGACGGGCGAATTGCAGTGGAAGGGGGGACGAGTGAGTGACGCCGGATCGGTCGTCGCAACCAAGGACGAGCGGCTGGTCGTGTGGGCGAATCGTGGCGACTTGATGCTCGTGGAGACGGCCAGTCGGTCGCCAAAGAAGTACAACGAATTGGCAGCGAAAAAGAGGATACTTGGTCGATCCGACGCTTGGCCCCACATCGTACTTGCCAACAACCGGCTGTATTGCAAAGACCGCATGGGAAGCCTCCGCTGCTTGAAGATCGGAGACTGACTTGTGCTCGTCAACAATAGGGTGAACATCTTGGCTAGCAAACGTCGAACGTGTGACCTGATGAGCTCAACTCGCTGGGCCTAGGAGAGCTCGGTGATCAGCGACAACAATGGCGAAAAGACGCCAACCAAGTAGAGCCCGAGGCAAGCCGCTCCGACAAACAAGATGGCAGAGTTGCA
Organism: Planctomycetaceae bacterium; assembly: GCA_012959465.1. Taxonomy (GTDB): domain Bacteria; phylum Planctomycetota; class Planctomycetia; order Pirellulales; family Pirellulaceae; genus UWMA-0346. The sequence continues at coordinate 22,505 of DUDC01000136.1, read as the reverse complement.
CTTGTGGCGGTAGGGACCAAGACCCGGAACAAACTCTTTGGCCACAGCTCTAACAATCACGAACGTCAGCCACAACGGCAACACGAGGCCTATCACAAATTGCGTCAAGAGAGGCAAATGCATCTCAAAATCTTCAAACAAAGAAGAAAAACGCTGCCGTGATATGAGAATACTCGTTTCGACGAAAACGCAGACACCAATTGCAACACCCGCCAACGTGGTAAAACCACGGCTTTCGAATTCGACTTTGCTCGATTTGACTGGAGTTTCAGTTGTTGACATGATGATCATTTTATAATGTTGCCCGACGGGGTTCGAGTCCGAATACCGTCAATCCGCTTGCTTCCCGAAGGGGGAGTTCGGCATCTTTAGACAGCCTATGGCGAATGTCAACTGACGTGCGAGCGCGCCCGCCTTGTAAGACAGGCGCAATGACCCAGACAACACGGCCAGGTCGGGTCGACAACAAGCCTGATCCGCGTTTTCTAGGACTTGACCGGCGGAAAACGAAGCCGTATCGTCAACTGTTGTTAGAGCGATTGTTAACACACCGAAAACGAAGATTCACATGTGTGCTATGCAGATTTTCAGGGACTTAGAAGAAAGCGACCGAACAATGAAGCGACTGATTCTTTCGACCTTTGTCTTGTTGGGAACGGCCGTGGCTGGTGCTGCGGAGTTCGCTGCACCAGTGCGACTCGAGGGTGGTGGCCAGCCAGTCCGTGTCGAGAGCCCTGGGTACGCGGCACCCTGTTGGGCTGACATCGACGGGGACGGCAAGAAGGATCTGCTGGTTGGCCAGTTCAATAAAGGCAAAATTCGCGTCTATCGGAACCTTGGCAAAGGTAAGCTCTCCACAGCCAAGTGGCTTCAAGCGGAAGGCAAGAACGCCGAAGTACCGGGCGTTTGGTGATGCACGAGTTCCACTCCACAGTTTGTGGATCTCAATGGTGACGGACACAACGATATACTCTCGGGCTCTTACTCGCGAATGCAGGGTGGCATGGCCGGTTTATTCCACGTTCTATGGGGACAACCTGGTGGCGGCTTCAATGCGGCTGCAATCCTAACTGGCACGGATGATGAACCGTTGATCATTCCCGTCGAAGAAAGCAAGTATCAAACCGAAAACATTTGCACGCGTCCCACCGCCGTGGATTGGGATGGCGATGGCGATCTCGATATGATCGTCGGCAACTTCGCTGGCAGTTTCTATCTATTCAAGGGCAAGGGCAAAGGCAAATTTGACCCACAGCCCGAACTGCTCAAGTCCAATACCCAACCCTTGAAGATTGCTGGCGCACACAGTGATCCGTTCGTCATCGACTGGGACGGCGACGGCGACCTCGATCTGCTAAGTGGCTCGAGCAGCGGCGGAGTCCAGTGGGCCGAGAACTTGGCTGGTAAAGGCCAGAAACGGCCGGTTCTCAAATCGTTTAAGACACTCATCGAAGCCGGAAAACGGACGACGCAAGTAAGTGAAAACGAACTCACCGGACCGACAATGGCCACTCGCATCTGGGTCGACGATGTAAACTCTGATGGCAAGTTGGACATCTTCGTTGGCGACACGGTCAGTATCCAGACCCCCGCCAAAGGCCTCAGCAATGCCGAAGTCAAAACGAAACTGGCGGCACTGGACAAGGAAATCGTCGAGGCCATGACGGCCTTGCGCAACGCAGACGCCGATGGACGTCAAGCGGCAAGCCAACGTTACCGACAGATTGTTCTCAAACGCAATGAAATCATGACCGTTGAGCGGACAGGTTTCGTCTGGCTCTACGTGCAAAAATGATTCTCACAAAGACACGCCGATGGTGCGAACAACCAGTCGCACCATTGGCGTGATATTGCTGGAACGCTATTTGCCGTCATCCATCAGCAGCAAATTCAGTAGCTCCGCGGCAGACGTCTCGTTGGGGATTGGCCTTGCCCCTCCATCGACCATCAAAGCGAGGAACCGAGAAAATCGAAGTGTGCCGAGCCCGCGAGACGGGTTGCTTGTGTCGAGTTCCAAATCCGCGGGTTTGGTCCACAGAACGGCCTCCTGAATGTCAGCCTCGACGATCATGATCGTGTTCGAGGAGCTATCAGTTACTTCCCCCAGTTTGCGCGTTTGAGTACCGTCCCCAAATAGGGTCCTTGCGCCGGGAAATTCTTGGTTCCTTTGCACGACGCCCAAGTAGAGCGTCACTTCACCTCGCGGCATGTTTGGAGATTGGTACAACTCTGGCATCATCGGCAGCAGCGACTTGTTGTGCGGACTGTCCCACGGCTCGTCCAAATGAAACTGATTATACAGTGCGCTTTGGTCCAGGAACGGTAGCAGGTGCACTCGCCAACTCAGACCAAGCTCTGTTGCCGAATCACCGTCGACAGAGCCAGCGGCCGGGAGTGCTCCATGAAGGTCGTAATGATTATGCAGCGCTAAACCGATTTGCTTCATGTTGTTCAGCGAAACCTGTTGGCGGGCCGCTTCTCGAGCACTTTGCACGGCTGGCAAGAGGAGCGCCGGCAGCAACAAGCAACTAAAGAGCGTCCCGGCGCCGCCGGTCACAACACCGATAATCGCCATTCCCTGTCCTTTGAGTAGCCCGCCCGAATGACTGATCTTCTGCAAGGCTATCACGCCCAGAATCAGCGCTGGAATCCCTGTCAAAAAGGAAAAGCAACACGGAGTCAACAGCCCGAGTATCAAACTCGCCGTCGCCTGCCCGCAGTTGGTCGAGCCCTTTGTTGGTCCTCGCTCCTTGGACGGGTCGGAATACGGATTAGATTCTTGAAACTTGCTCATAGAAAACCCCGAAAGTCGACGAGTAGGTTGGTCATTTGGTGACGGGATTATAGCACGATGTGCTCGGTTGTAAAAACGTGCATGACGGCCCAGAAACATATTTGACACGAACGCAATAGGCGTCTATTTAGAGAGATGCCGCGATGAAACCATTTCCTCCCGAGTTGGCTCATACTGTTTCGATTTACCAGCGAAACAGAGAGTCATGCCTTCAAAAGGACATGGGCTGATGGCGACTTTTTGCTTGCCCATGATTCTTCTCCCCTTCATCTGACGTATTGCATCTATGAGCTGCGACGTCATTTATTCTGTCTAGGAGCTAGAGCCGAAGTTCGTAACCCGAACTGGCCGATCCTGCTTTTTAAACCTGACAGAGAGCTAGTACTTTGAACCGCGAGTGAGCCGTCCCGACATCATCAAATAAGCGGTGGCCCATGACACGGTAAGTAAAGGGCCGACAAGATAGACGACCAGGAAACAGACGCTACTAGCACCAAAAGAGATGGCCATCGTGACGACCGCCAGCAACAATGTCGTGCCGACATTGTCGTTCGTTATGCGACGTGCCATTGCGAATGCATCGGACAGACCGATTTTCTTGTCAACAATAAGAAAACCGACGGGCCAGTACAAAACCAGCACGACTAAACCGATGCAAAAAAGAAGGGTGAGGAAACCGACGCCAATACTAAAGAGAAAAATGCCGATGGTGGCGGAAACGGTGTTGCTTTCTCGGTAGAAAATCATGCCGATTTCCACTGGTTCACCGCGAGCGGATGCCATCGCCATTTGCATCTGCCCCAACCAAAAATAGAACGACACCGCGACCGCCAGCATCGCGCATGGAACAACGATCGCCATTGCCTCTGGGCCACCGGCGACAATCGGGATAATCAACAGCGGAATCAACGCGAAAAGAGGGAGGATGGCCGCGACCATATAACCAGCAAAGAGCACACCGAAGTCCCGCGTAAAACACTCCCACGCATGAGAAATTACATCGGATATGTCGACGGCCACATTGATAATTGGCCCCGACTGTGCGGTCGGTCTCGGAGCGGAACCTGCCGGCATCGACATCGAGGCATATGGATTGTCCGTCGGACCGGCTGGGGTGACCGGGGCAGGTGATTCTGCCGGCCATGAAGGTTTGCTCAATGGGACAAAGTCATCTTCAGCGGGAGGTGACGTACCCGGAACGACGATCAGAGTCTTACATTTCGGACATTGCGCCTGTTTTCCTGTAGCAGTGTCCGGAACTCGCAGTGTCTGTTGGCAACTTGGACAAGAGAATTCAATCGGCATTGTGCGCGGTCCCTTGGTATTCGCTCAAGTGGTTTACTTCATGGTGAAGCGATTCCAGCTCCCCTGATCAAAACTGTACGTGTCAGTCGAGCGGCTTTTCCTCGAAATCAGTCGGGCGAACCCAACCGGCCTTCAGTTTCTCACCGGCCATGTATCGCTCATAAAAATGGTCTGTGCCCTTATTCGAGTAAGGATAACCATCAAAAATCGCTCCGCGGCCAAACATACGGGGGTCGCCTTGCGATTTGAGTTCACGCTCCATGCGGCCCTTCAGTCTGGCAAGCAGAACTTCGTGTTCCGTCGACGTTGCCAAGTTGATAATACAATCAGGGTCGACTTTGACATTGAACAACTCCTCGACGGGCCGTTTCCCAAAACACATATTCCAAAACACAATTTCAGCTCCTGTTCGACGCTGATCGAGTACATAGGATTTGGTGGGACTGCCGTCGCAATTTAGATATCCAGTTTCAGGGTTGCCGGCAGGCCAACGACCCGTTTCGTAATTGTGAAGATACAACCAATCACCCTCGCAAATGCCGCGAATCGGGTAACCGCCGGCCTGCGGGCGACCAATATCGTGACGTTCCTTGCCAACAAGCACATGATCACGCTCCGGATTCACTTGACCGGACGCTGACGACTGAAAAATATCGAATAGGCTGCGACCACTTATCGACTGCATGAGTGGTGCCGCTTCGCTGACCTGGGCCGCTTGCAAGATTGTGGGAGCGAGATCGGTGAAGTTCACAAAATCCTCAACCACACGGCCCTTACCCATTACTCCGCGTGGCCAACGGATTGCCAGCGGGATCTGATTTGAGTCGGCATAAGCCTGGCCTTTCACTCGAGGAAACGGCATACCGTGATCCGACGTGGCAATGATCAGAGTGTTGTCCAGCTGTTCCGCTTCCTTCAGCGCCGCCAGAATGAGCCCCAAATGGCTATCGTAGTGCTCGACTTCCACGGAATAGTCCAGCATGTCGTTTCGAGTCATCTCGTTATCTGGCCAGTAGCCAGGAACGCGATCGATGTCACTCAACTTCTTTCCCAATCGAAGGCCGGACTGAAATTCATACCCGCGATGTGGTTCGGTGGTCCCAAACCAGAAAACCCACGGTTTGCCGTCGGGGACCTGGCCAAGAAATTCCGTGAAATTGGCCGCATAGTCGATATTGGAAATTGCCCGAGCTGGCGGTTTCGCCTTTCTCTTCTGGTACGCCACTCCAGTAATCTTGCGGAGCTTTCCACTGGCGTCTCTGGCAATTCCAGGCCCCCAACCCTTTCCCGTGTAGCCGGCGACGTACCCGTCGGCAGCTAGCCGTTCAACGTATCCGCCGAACTTTGCTGGAAAAATACACATGTGGTTGCCAGCTTGTTCTAACTGCCAAGAGTAGCGACCTGTCAGAATCGTCGCCCTTGAGGGCGCGCATTTAGCGTTCGGTGTGAACGCTCGTTGAAATAGAATCCCCTCGCGGGCAATCCGGTCAAAATTCGGCGTTTTCACCCACTGGCAACCATACGCCCCCGCGTGTCCATACGACCAATCGTCGGCAATCGCCAACAAGATATTCGGTCGGTCTGCTGCCCAAGACGAGGCGGATTGAACAAACAATCCAACAACGAAAATAGGAATCCAGTTTTTCACGATCGTCTCCCCATGGGCAGGGTGAGCTTCAAACTACGAGTGCGGTGGTACCCTTTGCCAAGTCTCCGACAAAGTGTCGTGGACCATTGTCGCTACAACGGGCAACGTTTTCAATGCTGTCGCGTACCGGCTGATTCGGCTTGAGTCGGGCGATGAGCAGCCATACACTGGCACAGCCCATGCGGCACTTTTTCTTCATTGGCATTCGATGAGCACACATGATGCAGGGACTCCGCGGGAAAAACGTTGTCGTGACCGGCGCCAGCTCCGGAATTGGGCGGGCCATCGCTGTAAGATTCGCTGCTGAAGGTGCTCATGTTGCCATCAACTACAACCGTAACCGGCAGGGCGCTGAAGAAACCGCAAGCGAGATTTTCGAGTCGAATGCCGAGTCAAAGACGCTGCTGATACAGGCGAATGTGGCTGAAAAATCTCAAGTGGACCATATGTTCGCTACCGTACTCGACGAATTTGGTGGGATCGACGTGCTGATCAACAACGCCGGGTACCAAGTCTCTGCCGCCTCCCACGAGCTTGAGGCCGACGATTTTGTCAATGTAATCGCGACGAATCTGACAGGGACGTTCCTCTGCGCGCAGCGGGCGTTACGGCACATGGTGGAAGAAAAAAAAACTGGCGTTGTGATCAACGTTTCAAGCGTGCACGAGATCATACCCAAGCCCAGATTCGCCGGCTACTCAGCCAGCAAGGGGGGCATGGGCAACTTGACTCGAACGCTGGCGCTTGAATATGCGTCGCATGGTATTCGCGTTAACGGCATCGGCCCCGGCGCCACGATAACGCCGATGAATGCCGCTTGGATTGACGATCCCAAAAAGCGGGCGGTTGTGGAGAGTCATATTCCGATGGGACGCCCTGGGACTGCCGAAGAAATGGCAGCTGTCACGGCATTTCTCTGTTCGGACGACGCTTCCTACATCACGGGCCAAACACTGTTTGTCGACGGTGGCCTCACGCTCTTTCCAGAATTCGGCATCCCTTGGGCGTCCGAGTAGAAAAGATGGCCCAATGGGTGTGGCATCCAGAGCGTGGAGAGGATCGTCCGCTGGTTGACAACTGATCGTCGTCGTGTGCATTATGTCGCAGGTTTTGCGGACGCGTCCAGGCAATTCGATGAGGGAATTATCTGATGGAAAATGCACCGTTCGAATTTCAACAATTGTTCGAACTCGGCCCGGATGAAACTGAGTACCGGTTGTTGACGAAAGACTATGTCTCGACCGAGACATTCCGCGGGGAAGACGTCTTGTGCCTGGATCCCAAAGGCCTGACGATGCTTGCGTCACAGGCGTTTCACGACGTCAACTTCTTCCTTCGGCCTGCTCACCTCCGACAAGTCGCCGCCATTTTAGATGACATCGAGGCGTCTGAGAACGACCGAGCGATCGCGCTCAAGATGTTAAAAAACGCCGATGTGTCGAGTGCAGGCGTACTTCCATTCTGTCAGGACACGGGCACAGCCGCAATCCTCGGAAAAAAGGGGAACTCGGTCTGGTCGACAGGCGACGAAGTTGCGTTGTCTGAGGGAGTCTACCAAGCCTATGTCGAAAACAACTTACGATATTCTCAAAATGCGCCGCTCAGCATGTGGCAGGAAAAGAACACTCGAACGAATCTCCCGGCTCAGCTTGATCTGATGTCGTGCGATGGTAGAGAGTATCACTTTCTCTTCATTGCAAAGGGAGGTGGCTCGGCAAACAAGTGTTTTCTTTATCAAGCAACTCCGTCCCTTCTCAATCCAAAGAGCCTAGTCGAGTTTCTGACGGAAAAGATGTTGTCACTTGGGACGGCGGCATGTCCACCCTATCACCTGACGTTCGTGATCGGAGGCACGTCTGCCGAGGCAACGATGAAGACGGTCAAAATGGCCTCGACAAAATACCTGGACCAACTCCCTGCCACCGGCAGTGCTTTGGGCCGAGCATTCCGCGACCTGGAATTGGAAGAGCAGATGCTGGAGGCGGCGCGGAACTGCGGTATCGGCGCTCAGTTCGGCGGCAAGTACTTCGCATTGGACGCGCGAGTCGTCCGCCTGCCGCGTCATGGGGCTTCGCTTCCGATCGGTATCGGCGTCTCATGTAGCGCCGACCGCCAAGCGAAGGGTAAAATCAATTCTGGCGGTGTCTATCTTGAACAGCTGGAACGGCAGCCCCTCCAGTACATACCAGAGGACTTACGGCATCGACAAGATGACGCGGCCGTGCACGTGAACCTGAACCGACCGATGTCCGAGATCCTCTCGGAACTTACACAATACGCGGTAACTACTCGGCTGCTGCTGAACGGGCCGATTGTGGTGGCCCGAGATCTCGCTCATGCAAGACTGAAAGAGCGGCTTGATTCGGGTGAACCGTTGCCCGACTATCTAAAGAACCACCCAGTCTACTATGCAGGCCCCGCAAAAAAGCCAGCGGGGATGCCAAGTGGTTCATTTGGCCCGACGACGGCTGCCCGAATGGACGCCTATGTCGATCAGTTTCAAGCCGCTGGTGGAAGCCGTGTCATGATCGCCAAGGGAAATCGTGGCACGCAGGTCACCGAATCGTGCGAAAAACACGGTGGTTTCTACCTTGGGAGTATCGGCGGTCCCGCCGCAATTCTTGCCAAAGAGAGCATTCGTCGCGTCGAGGTGTTGGAGTATCCAGAACTTGGCATGGAAGCCGTTTGGGAAATTGAAGTGGTCGATTTCCCAGCATTCATCCTGGTCGATGACAAAGGAAATGACTTCTTCCAAACGGTCGGTTCGGGGTGTGCACATTGAACACTTGCGCCGCTCGGCACTTAAAGGTCAACAAGTGCGTGTGGCCTAGAACCCAAATTTGAACATCTTCCAGGGTCCGTCGGACGCAGCAGGTGAAGACGAGGCCTTCGGCTTCACGGCCGGCGCCGGGCGTTGGGCGGGAACCCGCGCCGCGCTGTTCGAAGCGGCTGTTTTCTCCAAGGTGGCGATGCGTCTCGCATATGTCGAAAACGCCCGCTGTTCGATCGCTTCTGCTTCATCGAGTTGCTTGATGTTGAACGACTTCAGCGCTGTGGCCCGAATAGCCTCGGCGCGACGCAACTGTTGCACAAGCACTTTTTGTTCTCGAGCGATCTGTTGCTCAAGCCAAACCAGGCGACCCTGTACCTGCTTATCCGCATCGATCGATGACCGCTTGTGTTGAGCCGCGTTGGCGGGAGTTGGAGTGCGGAATTGAGCATTGGCAGAACCGGCAAGTGATGCGAACACGATCGTCATCGCGATTCGAAATTGTGCAGACATTGTTGAACTCTCCTTGTTGGCTTGGTTCGTCTCTCCTATCTGATCGGCCAGATCGTCAGCAATATGGAGGATACGTAAAATAGTCAAACCGTATCGATTATCCGTCCTGTGTGGCCGAAGGCGATCACGTGCCTTCGTGCGACCATCTCATCTTTTCACACAAAGACACAAAGCCACAAAGGGGAGACTGCGGTCAGCGAGTCTCGTCTCCATGATCGCACGACAGATCCGTCTCGGATTCCTCCGGGTTCAGCTCTCGCTTGATCCGCGATGCATAGGACCGGACGTCCGCTTCAATGTCGATATCGTGAAGAGCTGGGACATCGTTCGGAAATCGAGTCCGCAGTGAAACATTGGCTGGCCGCGGTGTCGGGGACGAATGATCCGCTTGTTGGCAACGGACAACCAAGTCGATCGGCACTTCAAGCGACTCGGCCGCCCAAAGACCAATCTGGTACCTGTTCACTTTTTCCGGTCCGGAAAAATGTAACAACCTCCGATCCGGTCGATCCAACGAAACGTCCAACAATCCACTGGCGACCCGGTCCGTTGTAAGTGGCGAACGGATTTCATCATCAAACAGCCTCACCGCCTCGCCGGCGATGAGCATCTTGACCATGCCAGCGAAGTGTCCGTCGTATTGAGGAGTTGGCAGGCCGAACATCCATGGTAAACGGCAAATGGTTGCTGTAGGACAGACTTCCAGCACGGCCTCTTCAGCCAATCGCTTATGCTCTCCATACAAGTTGACTGGCCTAGATTCCGACGCTTCGTCATAGTCACCTGACTCACCCGAAAACACCATGTCGGTCGACGCAAATAAGAAGTGAGTTCCCATTTCCTGGCAACGGATCGCCAATTGGCGTGTTGCCGTGACATTTCGGTGGAACGATTCGTCGGGCTTCACCTGGCATTGGTCCACTTTCGTCATGGCCGCCAAGTGAATCACACAATGCGGACGGACCATCAACAGGATTCGGTCGAGGCTGGCCAGATCATCTAGATCACCAAGTACTGGTGCGACACCATCGGCGACGCGGCGATCAGCCGACCGCACTAAACCGAATGCCTCTCCGCGACGAGCTGCTTGTTCACCCACGCGGTACCCCAGATATCCATTTGCACCTGTTATCAGCCAACGAGGCGTATTCATCGAGAAACTCGGCTACATGGTGTCAACTGTCGTTCATTCCGGTTCGACAGGCAACAACAACGATAGCCAAACGGACCCTTTTCAACAACCAGCGAGCGTTACACATTCGGCGTCGGTGTTGTTAGAATGATCTCGATTCCCGATTATCCTATTCATAAAGTGGTTGGCTCGCTCCACCGCACGGTCAAAGCTACCGGAAACGGCAGCGCGTCCCTACTGCAATATTCTCAGTTGATACTAGAAGGAGTCCTACCGTGCGTTGTGGAACGATCGTCTACCTTTCTTTGTTGCTCGTGAGTTTCTTTGCCGCGTCGCTGTGGGCGGGCGATGAATTGACACCCAGCGATGTCGCAAAAATCCGTTACGTGAGTAGCGCGACGTTGTCGCCTGATGGCAAGTGGACGGCCTATTCATTGATAGTTCCTCGAGATCCCCTTGTGGACAATGGCAACGCATCAACCGAACTGCACGTGGTCGACTCATCCGGAAATTCACGCCCATTTGTAACGGGAAAGGTAAGCGTATCTCAAATCAGCTGGTCTGCCGACAGTCAAACAATCATGTATCTTGCCAAACGTGGGGACGACAAGAACGCGTCTCTATACGGCATTCCGATCAACGGTGGCGAGTCGATCAAAATCCTTGAACATGAGACCTCGATCTCTAAATACGCGTGGCATGTGGATGGGCGACAACTCGCGTTTCTCGCCAAAAAGAAGCCGGATGAAAGCAAGAAGAAGCTGGCGGATCGAGGCTTTAACGCAGAAGCGTACGAAGAGGACCTGCAAAACACACTCGTTTGGCTGGTCACGCCTAGTAGCGACTTAAAGGGCGTCGCTTTGTCGTTGGAGGGCTCTGCATCTGAAATCGAGTGGAATCCAAAAGGTGATCGCTTGGCAGTTGCCGTCGCTCCCACGCCCTTGATCGATCACTTCTACATGTACCGCCGCATACGCATCGTAGATACGTCTGGGGAGATTCACACCAAAATCGAAAACCCAGGAAAACTGGGAGCGATTCGGTGGAGCCCCAATGGCAAGCAGCTGGCCTTTATTTCCGGCGAGGACATCAATGACCCGGCCGGTGCGCGGCTCATGTTGGCCGATCCTGAGACAGGGAAATTCAAACGTGTAATGGCCGATTATACGCCCGACATTGTCAACATACATTGGTTGAACGATACGACATTGTCTGTCCTGGGTGCCAATGGTTGTCAATCGGAACTGCATGATTACGATCTACCAAGTAGGGCGCTGACTCGACGAATCCCTCCGCACGGCACCGTCTTTACGTCGATCTCATTCAGTGCTGCCAACTCGTACACATTGGTGGGCGAGTCAGCGAGTCATCCACCAGCGGTCTTTTCGGGAGCGGTCGGGCACAAGAAACTCACCGACAACAATCCCTGGTTATCGGAAAAGCGTTTTGCGAAGCAAGAAATCGTCTCGTATCAAGCGAGAGACGGCGTGACCATACAAGGCGTACTGATCCACCCCCGAGATCGCGTCAAGGGTCAACGGTATCCGCTTATCCTAACGGTTCATGGCGGACCGGAGTCACTCATTCCTAACGGTTGGGTCACGCGTTACTCTTACCCTGGCCAAATTGCCGCGGCTCGAGGGTTCGCAGTATTCTATCCCAATTACCGAGGAAGCACCGGCCGAGGAGCCGCATTCGCCAAGTCACATCAGTCGGACTACGGCGGAAAAGAATTCGACGACTTGCTGGATGCCATCGATCACCTCGTCAAGATCGGGTTGGTTCACCGCGACAAGGTCGGCGTGACCGGAGGCTCGTATGGCGGTTTCGCATCCGCCTGGTGTGCAACCCGCCACAGCGAACACTTTGCTGCCAGCGTGATGTTTGTGGGCATCAGCAATCAGATTTCCAAATCGGGTACGACCGACATTCCCGATGAGATGTTTCACGTTCATGCCAGGAAACGCATCTGGGACGATTGGCAGTTTTTCTTAAAACGCAGCCCGATCTACTACGTTGAAAACGCCAAGACGCCGATCTTGATATTGCACGGCAAGGAAGACACTCGTGTTCACACGTCTCAGTCGATGGAGTTGTATCGAAACCTGAAGATCCTAGGACAGGTTCCGGTTCGTTTGGTGTTATACCCAGGAGAAGGGCACGGCAATCGCAAGGCCGCCGCGCGGTTGGATTACAATCTTCGTATGATGCGATGGCTGGAGCATTATCTAAAGGGCGAAGGTGGTCCACCACCGGCGTTCGAATTGAATCCCGACCAGGCCGTCAAATAGCGTGTCCTCCGCGTCAGCACATCCGGCGTACGAGACGACACTCGTCGAATTTCGATCACAATACGTTTTCTTTCCTTTCTAACGACCGTCTCTTCCCTGCTCTCCGAAAACCCATGAAGCGTCCTGCCATAGCCCGCCCGCGAGTCCTGTTTGCGATCAGCAGCATGGAAACTGGTGGAGCTGAACGTCAAGTCGCGACATTGCTACAACACATTGACCGCCAGCGGATTGAGACGCTTCTATATCTGCGGTCTCGCAGCGGCCCATACTTGGCTAACTTACCAGCCGACCTCCCGATATTCGTCTTCTCGGAGCGGAGCGAGCCACCCCAGTTGTATTGGCCGGGGGCAATACACCGCCGGCAAGTTAGCGATCTCCGCGCCGTCCTGCGCGATGAGAAGATAGACGTCTTGTACGAGCGAACCTGCCTGCAGACATTGATTGGGGCGGCGGCGGCTCAATCGGTTGATTGCCGGCGGATCGCGGTCATGGACAGTAACCCCGAGAAGAACTTGCCCCTCGTCGCTGGCCGGTTTGTGACATTGAAACGACATTTGCTTCGCAAGGCCTATCGAAGTGCCGATTTGTCGATTTCGGTTTCCGAGGGCGTACGGCAGGCGGCCATGGACTATTACGATTTGCCGACATCCACATTCGAGGTGTCGGAAAACCACATCGATATAGCTGACATCGACCGTCTGGCGGCCGAACCTGTTCCGTCAGCCTTGTCAGATACCACCCGCAAGCATCTGTTGGTCGTCGGGCGTCTGGTCGCAGCCAAGGGTTTTGACACACTGCTAAACGCCGTCTCCCAACTCTCGACCGCAACGCGACAGACACTTTGTGTGCACATCGTGGGAGACGGCCCGGAGCTCCCAGCACTCTCGGCACAGGCAGCTGAATTGAAGCTGACGATGATCCATTTCCACGGCCATTCCGATAACCCGTTTGCGTGGATGAAAGGTGCCGATCTACTATGCCTTTCGTCACGTTACGAGGGTTCGCCGAGTGTGTTGATCGAGTCGATGGCCTGCCGACTGCCTATCGTTTCATTCGATTGCCGATGTGGTCCTCGCGAATTGCTCGCTGATGGTCGTTACGGAAAATTGGTACGAGATGGAGATGCAAGCGCTCTGGCGAAGGGGATCGAGGAAGTGCTGAGCACGCCAGGGGATTTACTGTCGACCCAACTGGAAGCAGCGCGGCGGCATGTCGAAACAGAGTACTCGTTGGAAGCGGGGATCACTCGATTCGAGAAGCTCGTTGAACGAGTGCTTTCGTGAATCTTCCATGTGCCCTTCGTTGCATGGCAATGCGGATTCGAGCCGAAGGCGCTAGCCTCGGGTCCTTACAAGATCACGCGATGCTAACAACAAGACCACTGGCGAAGCCAGTGCCACACATTACCTACCCGGTGCCGGTTGATTCTGCTTGAATCGCTCCCCGTAATTCACGAATTTGAATCGACGGGCCGATCAACGATTCCAAATGGTCAAGAGTCTTCGTCGCATCCTGCAATCGACCGAGCGAGATCTCGGCCCTCGCTTTGACGACCAGTCCCCCAAGTGTTGTCTCTGGTTGCTTCACGCGATGGGCCATTCGCAAGGCGACCTCCCACTGTTTTCGCTCCAAGTAGTCATATGCAAGTTGGACATAAAGTGAATCGTGCAACGGTTCCGGAATAGGGAGTTCTTGCTCGAAAACGGTGGGATCGTCGCGAGAAGCCGACAACAGATCTTGGTAGGCGAGCATTTCGGGAGTATCGTGAAGAGTCCATGCTAGAGCCGCGTCCGTCGTCTCACGAATTCCAAAATCAAGAAGCTCCCAGTCATAAATCAACCACCGGCCGTCACGCACAACAAACCACCAACGAGTTTCATGGAAGTGGCCGTCACGGTCGACAAGTAGGACAAGAGCACGAGCGCGGTCTTTCGTACGTTCCCAATGCAATACGCGATACTGATACCACACCCAGGGGTACATCACCCAGTTGAGCAACCACGGATCGAGCTGACTACTTGAAATGCTCGCGTCAAAATACTCACACTCGCGTAGCGTCGCAAGGTAAAATTCCCACGAAATCGAATCGATCAGTTCACGCTCGGTACCAGACTGCGACTCCCTGGTTATTCGATTCATTACATCGACGAGAGGTTCAGGTGCATCGACCTGCCCGGGGCGCGCATCATCCTGTTCGGCCGCGGACAATGACTCGGCGTTGGAAAACGCCTCTCGCAACCAGCGATGTTTTGCCTCTACCGTTTCCCCCGCCGCTGTCACTACATTCCATCTTGTTAGCCAACCAATGTCTCGATCGACGGTACCCGTCGGAAACAGCAATCGTTGAACAACAAAAAAGGCCGTGATCACGAGCGCGGCCACCAAGGCAAACGTCCATGGAGATCGAGTGGTGGTCACGTACACGGTCGTCGGTTTGATCGATGACGACTTGTCAGACGCGGGCGACGATCGGTTGGGTTCCACGGACATTTACGAGTCTCAAGCACCGTTCGAGCAAGCGGCCATCACCTGATTTTCAACTGCAGCGGCGCCTTCTTGGCTCGGCGGAGATTGTTCAACACAAGACTGGTTTCCCGGTCATCAAATCCTTCGACAACCCAAACATCAGCGCCCTGTTGTACGACCACATTGACCCCACCATCGAGTTTCAACCGCCAAGATTGATCGGCTCGCCCGAGGGCCTCCTCGAGCTGCTTGTCGCCGGTTCCGTCCCATTCCTCGTAGAGTTGCTCCTTACCATCCACCATCAAGCGAATTCCGTTGTGATTCCGATAGCTGGCAATAAACTCTGCCGCGTCCTTTTCGCTGTCCCAAACCAAGTACCAAGCAAGTCCCAACCGGCCGTCTTTGTTTTCGTAAACTTCGAAACGATCACCGTCCCAACCGGCCGCAGCATCTAGAACGTCGCGTTGTCGGCTCAGCAGAATGCGAAGCTGCAATTCACCTACCGAATTGTGGCCAAGCAAATCCCATTGATCGCCGATCTCTTCTTGAGACGAAGGAAAATCAATCGCGGTCGGATGGTCCCTTTCACCGATGTACTTCTCCGGGTGCAAGATTTGCTCGGTGGAGATGGGCGGATCCTTGAAGGCACGATCGATACGTGACCAGTCCGAGTTTCGCCCCAAGTGGACCACAAAAACAGTCCCTTTGTGATACGGAAACATGAGTGTCTCGCGAAAAATGGCCGGCGCCTTGCGCATCGTCCGTCCGCCAAACACCATGGCAGCACCTGCCGCAAATTTAAACGTCGCGTCAACTTGAGCACTACGTATGTCCCAGATGGCGTCCTTGTCGTGGTTGTCGCTAAACATTTCTCCCAACATCAAGAGTGTTGCCTCGCCCTCGATCAAGGCTGACACGGCCAAGGCCATATCGTCGTTGTGTTCGGCCGCCTCGCCGAGTGTTTTCAGGTCGAAGTGCTGGTCCGCCAATGCGTGAGTCATCTCGTGGGCAAGCGTCGTCTTCTGCTCGTCTTTGTTGAACTCGCTAATCCCAATCAACTTCTTGAAAAGGCCAATCGTGCTACCTTTCTTCCGCTTCTCCTGAATCAGAAAGATCTCTTTCGTCCTCGGGTTGTAGAATCCGGCAACCTCTTCGGTGTATAGCGACAACAATGTCTCCTCAACATCCAGCTCCATCGGCGCAAATCCAAACACTTTGAGCGTGCGGTCCATGAACCGCATCTCGTTTGGTGCGATCTCCCGCTTGAACTCCTTCAGCATGTATTCCTGCAATTCCGGGCGGGTCATGAATCGCGGCTTAACCGGCTCCTTGAATTTGCGCCCGCGAAATCTCTCAACAATTGTTTCGTAGGCACTTTTGTAGGCCAACAGAGCCTCGGTGTACTTCTTTTCATTGACCAGTTGGTCCCCAACCAAAAGCCACTCGGCTTCAGATTTATCTTCGATCTTTGCCGCGGCATCGCCTTCGGCGACCAAGCCCTCGTTCGATTCTTGGGCCTGGATCCACGGGGCAGTCATTAGACAAGACAAGAGGATGAGCATCGTTACTTTGAACATTACCGTTGAATCTTCTTTCTTGTACGGGCTACTTGGGTTTGTGGGGCGAAGAAGAACGCAGCACATTCTCAAGTGTTTCCGGAACGAGTACTTCCAACTCATCAAGCTGGTCAGATAGTCGACTGTAGTTCTGTTCGATCCGATTCAACAGCTGGCCAAACCGCTTGCCGCTGGCATCGACGGCATCGCCATTTTCGTTCTTCGATTTGGAACTCGATATCTTGTTCATTTTCCGCACGCCTGGCCTCAGTTCACTGGCCGTCGTTCCTCGAGGCTCCGCGCTCCGAGGTTGCCGTAACGATGATAATCAACCGAAATGCTCTGCTCCATCAGATACCAAATCAATTCTAGACGCCCGTCGCTCAGAATGGGAGTATCTGCAATAAATGCGCCACTTACGGCCGTAGCTGTCCGCACACTTTGGGGCACTTTGCCAGGACTCGAATAGCGGATTCTCTGCGTGTGCTGGCCGGCGAGCAGCTCGCCGAGTGTCTCATCATCCTCGATTACAAATTCGACGGCGGCTCCCCAAGACTCGGTCCATTCGTCCAAGGCGTTGACCAATGGCTCGTCGAGATCCATAGGGCGACTTATGACCGTTGGATGACAACCAGCCACCCGAGCCGCCGCGACACGAGCCAGTATACCAAATGCGTCGTCGTCAGCCGTAATTCGAATTCTGATTCCGTGCACCGGAAGATAGCGTCGCAGATTATCCTGACCGACAATCCGAAAATCGTCATGTTGCTGACCAAATTCTTCTGCAAATGCCGTTTCGTAACTACTAAACGCCGACGTCAATCGACCGACCACTGCGTCGTCTAGCCCGTCCATTAAGCCGATCTGTTCTGCCACTCGTCTCAACAAGTCGCGAAGATGAGTGTGTCTTATTTCGCTCTGCGCTGTTGGTGACACATCCGTCGCCATTGAGAACTTCATGAACAGTGAGGTGTAGTTGGGACCACCTGCTTTGATTCCAGCACCAAACGCCGACTTCCCCATGCCCCCGAACGGCTGGCGATGAACGATGGCTCCGGTTGTTGAACGGTTGGCATAGAGGTTTCCCGCTCGTATTCCGCTCATCCACAGTTCCAGCTCACGGTCGTCCAGGCTTTCAAGTCCGGAAGTCAGTCCGTAACCGGTAGCATTTACCTCGTAAATTCCCTCCTGCAAACTTCGGATGGGCATGACGCCGAGTAGGGGCCCGAAGAACTCGGTCATGTGCGTGTAACTTCCTGCCTGCACGTTCCATTTCACGCCAGGTGAATAGAGCTGAGGATTTTCATCTCGGCAGCACGGCATCACCGCCCAATGTTCGCCGTGTTCGAGCTCCTTTAGCCCGCGTTCCAAATCACCGCTGGGCGGGCGAATCAATGGTCCTAATCGGTTCTTCAAATCCCAAGCCGATCCGACCTCAAGACTCTCGACCGCGTCGCATAGCGAATCTCGAAACGAGGCGTCATGAAATACTTCCTCTTCCAACAGAAGTAAGGATGTCGCCGAGCACTTCTGCCCGCTGTGGCTGAAGGCGGAATGAAGCACGTGCTTTACCACCTGATCGCGATCGGCAAGCGCGGTGACAATCGTGGCATTCTTCCCGCCCGTTTCTGCATACAATTTCATCGCGGGACTGTGCTTCAACATGTGCAGGGCCGTCGCCGTCCCTCCGGTCAATACGACCGCGTCGACGTCTGGGTGGCTCACTAGCCGTTGCCCGACGGTCGCACCCGAACAAGGAATCAACTGCAGCGCGTCCGATGGCACGCCTGCCCGCCAAAAACACTGACACAACACGTAAGCCGGAAGGACAGTGTCGGATGCCGGTTTCAACACGACGGTGTTGCCCGCGGCCAACGCAGCCGAAATTCCGCCGCAAGGGATGGCGATGGGGAAATTCCATGGTGAAACGACCGCCACAACTCCGTAACTTCGAGCCCGAACACGTTCTCGACTGGCCATCACGTACGCCGTCCGCCGATAGTACTCTACGAAATCCACCGCTTCAGATACTTCCGGATCGGATTCCAGAACGGTTTTTCCAGCGTCGGCGAGGGAGGCACCGATCAGGTCCGCCCGCGCCAAGCGAATCTCTGACGAAACCCCTGCTAATATTTGCGAACGTTCTTGCCACGACAACCCACGCCAACCCCCTTGGTCGCGTTGCGCCGCGGCGACGACTCGATCGATGTCCTCGTCGGCCGCCATGGCAAATCGGCAGGCCACGGTTCCCGGTCGCGATGGGTCGAAAGAGACACCGTGTTGGCAGCCCTCCCATTTCTCCTCACCGGCAATCGACAATGGAATCGTGATCGCCGAATCATCGCAGCGTCGCATCCACTTGTCACGCAGTTGTTCAGCCCAATCGATATTGGCCGGCAAGGCAAAGTCGGTATCCGGTTCGTTGTCGAAGTCCGCCATCGTGACCGGTAGATTGGACATGCCCGTAGCGGGCTGACGAGGAGAAGCTGAGGCGGCAGGCAGATGCGATCTCGATCGATTTTGGGTTCGACGTGGCTCGAATGAGAGCTGCGAAATTCGTTGGAAAGATTTTCGAAAACCAAGTTCCAATCGTTGCCATTGCCTGTCACCGTACGTCAACTGAAAAATGTGTCGAAGAAAATTCTCCTCTCCAGTGTTCTCGTCTAACCGGCGAACCAAGTACCCTATCGCGTGAGTAAATTCTCTACGATTACAAGCGGGAGCGTAGAGCAGCAGGCTATCGACGACTTCAAACAAGGCTCGACGCTGATGGTTGGCCATCCCCTCCAGCATCTCGAATTGGACGCTGTCCCAACTCTCGGCTCGTGTCGCCAGCAAGATCCCCAAGGCCACATCAAACAAGTTATGAGAAGCGATTCCCAGGCGGACGGCCGCCAGATTTTCTTGTTTGAATCCCTCAAATAACATCCGTTTGTAGTTGGCGTCCGTGTCGACCTTCTGAAGATAGGGAGTCTGAGGCCAACCACGGTGTGACGCCTCGACTCGCTCCATCTCAAGATTGGCCCCTTTGACGATTCGCAACGTCACCGGCGCCCTTCCTTCCGCCACCCGTTTCCGTGCCCACCGATTGATTCTCTGTTGAACCAGGTATGCGTCTGGAATATAGGCTTGCAACGCCATACCCGCCTCAACCTGTTCCAATCCGGGACGATCAAGTGTTCGCATGAACAGCTCGGCCGTCAAATCCAAGTCGCGGTATTCTTCCATATCGAGGTACACAAACTTGGTCACCTGGGTCCCATCACGACGCAAGAATGGCTCCTTGACCGCGGCGCGATACAGCAACTCCAGCCGGTCCGCCAAAATCCTCAACGTGTGCTCACGCGCCAGAGTCGATATCTGTGAGTAGATCGTTGAGATCTTAACGGAGATCACTTCGATTTCGGGCAACTGAAGAAGATCTAGGTACGCGTTCAATCGGCGCTGCGCCTGCTTCTCACCCAGTAGAGCCTCACCCAGGTGATTAACGTTCATTCGCAAGCCTTCATCACGACGCAAGCGAAGGTGAGTGGCAAGCAGTTCTGGTTCGGCGGGCAAGATCACGTTGGCCGTTTCCTGTCGCATCCTGTCTTTAACAAGCGGCACGGCCACGCCCGGTAGATAACTGCCAAATGATTGAAACCCTTTGAGCAGTGTTCGTTGAAACGGGCTGAAGAAACGCGGAATGCCCTGAACGTCCAGAATATGAACAAGTTGGTCGGCTGCCCGGTGCGGAACACTGGACCGAAAAGCCTGGTCAGTCAACTGGGTGAGTGTCGCCTTGTCGGCTGGGTTTTGGATCATCTTGTCCAATTCGCGTTGCTGTCGTCGCTCCTCGGACGTTTGCAAGGCCTTAGCACGTTGCAAAAGTTGGCCGGCAAGCTGCACCGCCAGATCGATCAGTTGCTGTTCCGTCGACAGCGACTCGCATTTGCCCAACAACTGTTCGACTGCTTCACGTGATGCCATCCGATTCACCGCAGAGAGGTCGCCGTCAAAATCCCTAGAACCCGCCGAAACTGCCTCGCTGAGTAATTTGCGGGCGCTGCATGGCGGTGCATAATCGCCTATTGTTGGCGATATCTGCCCTCCTGTATAGAATCGAATGAGAACTCGCCGCGCGCGAGTGGCAACTATCCCTTCTTTTCCAATGGCACTCAATGCCTGATAAACAACCGGATTGTGATTCTTCATTGATCCCGGTCCAGGGCGATAATATCGTTCTTTTCCATCCGCATGTCCCTGCGGATGCGGCAGACCGAGTGGCCGCTACACTGTCCACTCGTTGGATTGGCCAAGGACCACAGGTGGATCAGTTCGAACAACAATTTGCCCGGCAATTAGAATTGAACCACCCGACCCTGGCCACTGGCGCTGGGACGGATGCTCTACATCTCGCCTATGTGCTCAGCGGCCTTCAAGCTGGCGACGAGGTAATCGTGCCCGTTTTCACGTGCACAGCGACCAACATTCCGCTGCTGTACCACGGAATCGAAATTCGATTCGCCGATATTCAGCCGGACACGATGAACTTGGACCTGGACCACGTGCGGCGATTGATCTCACCGAAGACCAAGGCCATCGTCTGCGTGCACTACGGCGGTCTGCCGTGCGATATGGACGAGATTCACGAAATCGCCGACCGTCACGAATTGACAGTGATCGAAGACGCAGCTCACGCGATCGGTGCCCGTTATAAGGGCCAGATCATCGGAAACATCTCGCCATATACGATGTACTCGTTTCAGGCCATCAAGCATCTGACCACCGGTGACGGGGGCATGTTGGTGGTCCCCGATGAAGAAACCGCGGAGCGAGCGCGACGAATTCGCTGGTTCGGGATCGACCGGTCAGCAAAACAGGGCGGGTATTGGGATAACGATATCGTCGAAGTTGGTTACAAGTATCAAATGACCGATATCGCCGCAGCGATGGGACTGGCCGGTCTCAATGAACTCGACGAGATCCTGGCAACCCGACGCCGCCTGTTTCAGATTTACTGCGAGCGACTACGCGACGTTCCAGGATTGCAGATCATCGGTCTCGACCACACGGACCGTGAACACGCCTGTTGGCTGTACACAGTTGCCGTCGACCGCCGCCAAGCACTGATCGACAAATTACGTGCGGTCCATATCGAATCCGGACGAGTTCACTACCGCAATGATCGCTACTCGATTTTCAAAGATTACGTGAGACCGGGGGACTACCCTCACATGGATGCTTTGGAAGACCGATACCTCGTACTACCACTACACACACGCTTATCGGATGAAGACGTCGAACGTGTCTGTGATACGATCCAAAACGGCTGGTAAAGGGCGTCATGACCAACTCTCGCGACGATTTACTCAACGATACGAAAGTTATCGACCGCGTCCCGCCGCCACCTGTCCTCGTCTTTGGAATGCACAACTCGGGTACAACCGCATTGGCACAGATCCTGCACAACAACGGGATCTTCATGGTCAATAACGCCGGACAGTGCGAATCCAACTTCTTCACTCACTATGTCAATAACCGCTTGTTGATGGGTGGGGGTGACCAGGTCTGGGCACAGCTGCCCATTCTCGACGTCGATGAAGTGTTGAGTAGACGTCCATTGGTCGAGTCATTGATTCACCAACAATGGAAATCCGATTACATCCAGTGGGGATACGACGGACATTCGGCATGGGGCTTCAAAGACCCGCGTCTATGCGTGCTCCTGCCGCTCTACATCGAGATATTCCCCGACGCGCGGCTGGTGCTAATACGACGAGACGTTGAGGACATTGCCGCCTCGCTCGCCCACCGCTATAAGCCGGGAGTCGGCATCAAGCAGGATCGTTCCTTTTGGCGAGAATTGGCCCAAGCCCACCTCGGCCGAGCGACCGAGTATGGCGAACGGCATCCTTTTTTTCATCAACTGGAATACGAAGACCTCTGCCGAAATCCACTGGAAACGGTGCAAGAGTTGTTTCGTTTTCTGGAGTTACCTTTAGCTAAATCGGCCCACGAGAAAATTCTCCGTTCCATTCGAACTGATCG
>DUDC01000135.1 GCA_012959465.1 Planctomycetaceae bacterium | reverse complement strand
AAATCTGCGAGCACCTGCCGATGTTGGCTCAGCGAGCCGATAAGTTTGCGATCATCCGAGGTATCACGCACAGTGTGGCCGATCACGGTCTGGCCAAGAAATACCTTCTCACTGGAAACAAGGCGTCGCAAACCGTCAGCTACCCAGAGTATGGCAGTGTTGTCAGTCACGAGTATCCGTCGGCGGCCAATTTGCCAACCTACGTTTCGATCGACGAGGCATTTGTGGGGCCGGGCTACCTGGGCTCGCAGTACAGTCCGTTGACAGCAAACAAACCTCGCCACGGTTTTCCCTACGCCGTTCGCGGAGTATCGTTGAAAGACGGACTTTCAGTGGCGAAGTACACGGCTCAAAAGAAGTTACTTGATGATCTCGACATCGCATTCCGGGGTTTCGAGGATCTGGACGATCAAGTTCGCGGCATGGATCGGTTCTCGAAACAAGCCTACGATATCATCAGCTCGCCGCAAACGCGAACGGCATTCGACTTGTCGCGGGAGAAGGCATCTGCAAGTGACCGTTTTGGTAAGCACGAATTTGGACAATCGCTGTTGCTGGCGGCGCGGCTCATCGAAGCCGGAGTTCACTTCGTCACAGTTCGACTACGCCCCGCAGAGTTCGATTTCGATACACATTCCGATAACTTCCCCAGGCTTCGATCCTTACTACCACCGTTCGATCGTGGTCTTTCAGCGCTGCTCGATCGACTGGATGAAAGAGGCTTGCTCGCTTCAACGGCGATCTTGGCTTCCGGTGAGTTCGGCCGCACTCCAAATATCAACTCCCAAGGCGGTCGAGATCACTGGGCGCGAGCAATGTGCGCTTTGATGGCGGGCGGCGACGTCCGTGGAGGCCAAGTCATCGGTGAGACAGACGCGACTGCTGCCGAACCGTCATCGGTCGCGTACACACCTGACGATCTTGCCGCTTCCTTCTTCAAGAATATTGGCATTTCACCCGACAAGGAGTTTCAAACCAACGTCGGCCGCCCGATAACGCTCGTTCGAGAGGGTACGTCGATTCGACGGCTGTTTTAGCCCGAGAAGGAAGGTAGGTTGTCGCAGCAAAGGAACATCCATGAATGTCTGGTTTGGCAAGGTCGCGGTTCTCGTCAGCCTGCTTGGGTTCATCTTCATCCGCTGGCCGCACGGAAATCGCATGGGCAGCGTGCGTATTGCAGATGATCGCAAGGGCCGGTTGGAAGTCGGACTGTTGATCTTCGCGGCGTTAGGAACGACGCTTGTCCCCGTTCTCTGGATGGCGACGAAGTTGTTCGAATTCGCGGACTATCATCTCTATCCGACTCCGTACGTTCTAGGCATCGTGTTGATGCTGATCGGATTATTGCTCTTCTACCGCTCGCATGCCGACTTGGGTACCAACTGGTCGGTGACGCTACAGGTGCGAGAGAACCACGGTTTGATCACGTCGGGAGTTTACTCGACGGTACGCCATCCGATGTACACGTCGATGTTTCTGCTGGGAATCGCCCAGGCGTTGTTTCTCCCCAACTGGATCGCCGGACCAGCCTACCTGGTTAGCTTCGGCACGCTCTATGTACTCCGAGTGCGAACCGAGGAGCAAATGATGCTCGATCAATTCGGAACTGAGTATGAACAATACATGCAGCGATCGGGGCGATTGGCACCACGCTTACGGTCGAAAGCCAGATGACAGTGCCGCTCCTTAGTGCCTTTGTGCCTTCGTGTGAAAAGAGTATTTGTGCTCACACAAAGGCACGAGACACTAAGGACAGACGAATAAAATTCACTCGAGCGATGGCTGAAAAAAATGTCCACAATTCCATAGGATTCGTGGTAAATTCCGTAGCAGCCATGGTAACTATACACGGGCTGCCTGTCTTTAAAAGGACGACGATTTTTGAGAGCCAAGCGAACGTTGCGCAAGACGTGATAGTGAGCATGACCGAGGAAAGAACAAAATGAAGTGTCGAACGTTCATCCGCCTTGTAAAAAAGACCACGCTACCCGCCACGTGCTTATGGCTAGCGTTGCTCTGCACAGCAGTCGACGCCAACCAGCGTCCCAATGTAGTTATCCTGCTCGCTGATGATCTTGGATCGAAAGACATCGGCTGTTATGGCGGTCCGGTGGCAACTCCAGCGGTCGATGGGCTCGCTGCAAAAGGAGTGCGTTTCACCGGTTTTTATTCGGGAGCTCCGGTCTGCTCGTCCTCACGAGCCACACTACTGACGGGCCGCCAGCACATACGGACCGGCGTCTATACGGTGATTCAGGATCACATGCATGACATGCACCTGCTGAAGAGCGAGGTGACAATCGCGGAAGTTCTCAAGTCGAATGGCTACGACACGGCGCATATCGGCAAATGGCATGTCGGAACACCATTCCGTGGACGAGACAAACCATGGATTGAGGAACATGGATTCGACTACTGGTTTGCGACCGACCTCAACGCCTCTCCCAGTCATCGCAATCCGAGCAACTTCTGGCGCAATGGGAAACGAGTTGGAGAGCTGGAGGGCTATGCCTGCCAGATCGTCGTCGATGAGGCGATCACTTGGCTGGATCAGAAACGCGATTCGAAGCGCCCCTTCTTTCTCAACATCTGGTTCCACGAACCGCATGCTCCCCTGGCGGCTCCGGATGACATTGTTGCGCAGTACGGTGATCACAATGATCCCGCCGCGATCTACTCGGGCACAATCGACAATACAGATCGGGCGATCGCCCGTCTGCTCAAAAAATTAAATGACGACGGTGAGCTCGAGAATACAATCATCATCTATGCCTCGGATCACGGGAGTTACCGGCCAGATCGAAATGGCGGCTTGCGGGGAAACAAAGGGTCACTGTTTGAAGGCGGAATCCGCACCCCGGGTATCTTCTATTGGCCAAAGGGAATCAAGGGAGGTCGACTCGAAGACGCGCCCGCCGGGGCAGTGGATCTGCTGCCAACGATCTGTGGTTTGCTGGGGATCGCGAAACCGAAGGGTGTGCATCTCGACGGTTCCGACCTTTCCCCGCTCCTGACCGGTAGTCCCGATAAATTCACCCGTCACCAGCCGCTCTTCTGGCATTCACCCAACGGTCAGCCCAACGTGGCGATTCGCGAGGGAAAGTACACGTTGATGGGCTACCGAAAGCTGGAGTTCCCCAAGGATCAGGAAGCGATCCGCACAGTGATGAACAAAATCGAAGCGTTGCTGGAAAAGAAACTTGGCCGCGAGCTCACTCGCGCTGAACTGTGGAATAAAGCATACAACACCGATTTCAAGACACCGGAAGGCAGACGCCTCCGTAGTGAATTCGTAATGCTGAACACATTCCAGGAAGCTTGGATTCCACTTATCAAAGCGGGCTCAGGAGGCTTTCAGAAGTTTGAATTGTACGACCTGTCGACCGACCCGAACCAGACGAATGACATCGCGAGTCAGTTTCCCAAAGTCGTCGAGCGGCTTGTGGGGCGGGCACTCGCTATCAACGCCAGCGTGTTGAAAGAGGCGTCCAACTGGGGGCAGGACGAACCGGCGCTAGCGGCCGGCGCTAAGCCGCCGACAAATCCCAGACCCAGCCTTGAAGATGCCGACCTTGAAAAACTGCTGACCCGGATCGATGCCACGGACCTACCGGAAGGATACCACGGCTCAACACACCAAGCCTACGTCGACAAACGCATGGCGGCCTTGGCGCCCGAACAGCGGGTCCGTGTCGGAACGCTTTATGAAGAGAAACGCCGACTTCATCCGAACATGCCAAACGCCGGTATGTCGTTCGTCAAGATCCTCGAATACGTGGTCGCAGGCGAGACGCTGAAGACGAAGCCGGCACCCGAGCCCGCTGCACCCAGAAAACGCCATCTCTTCATTTTGTCCGGGCAGTCCAACATGGAAGGGCTCGATCCCAGTGTTTCTTTCACGCCAGCCGTTCAGAGACAATTCGGCACAGAGAACGTCATCGTCGTTAAGCTGGCTCAAGGCGGTCAGCCAATTCGTCGGTGGTATAAGAACTGGAAATCTGCCAACGACACACCCAGCAAAGACAACGGTGACCTTTATGACAGGCTGATGGGACTTGTAAAGAAGTCGATGGAA
>DUDC01000134.1 GCA_012959465.1 Planctomycetaceae bacterium | reverse complement strand
ATAAATCGGGCCCAAATCCTCGGCGCCTGCCAGACCGTCCAACGCATTGATCCGAGCATCGACATCTTTCTTCTCGGCCTTCTTCGCATCACTCTTTGCGTTTGCTAATTGTTGACTTCGCAGGCGCAGTTTGGTTTTTAGCTGTTCGATCTGAAGGTCCCGTTTTTCTCGGCGGGCCCGCTTCAGGCGTGGAAGTAACTCTGCCGGAAAAAGCTCGAACGCCGGTTTCTTGCCGACGTGAAATTGTTGGTTCCCCTTCAGCCAATCGGGGTGTAGCCTGAGTGAACGACCGGTCAGGCCGATCACTTTACCGTCCTCGGCTTTGCGAAGTGTCGACGTTTTGACGTCCCCACTTCCGGTGCCATCGACCATGTCGATGATTTTCGGTTTTCCCTGCGGCGTCTGCGCAAGGCCAGGAGCCCCGGGATCTACACCCGTGTCGAAGATGGCGACAACGACTCCGCGGCCGTCATAATCCGAGTGGGTTTTCAGAAATCGCTCCGCGCCCGTCTCGACGTGTGGCTGAAGTGCCGAGCCATCGAATACAGCCTCCTGCGCCTCAGTCTCAGCTCGATAGGAGGGAAATGTGAACACGCCCGCCATCACGACCATCACAACCCAGAATCGACGCTGCATTTTCATACCTCGTTGCACGAAGCGTTGGCGTTTTGGGTGCGGTCGTTTGCCTTGACCGGCCCGTAAATGACTGTCTACTTTGGCCGTAGCCTACCATTTTTGCCGATTACGCAAAGCAGAAAAGACTGGAGATTAGCGAAGCTGGAGGGCTTTGGGTATTTTGTTACATCGGCGATCAGGCCGGAGAGTTTTGATCGCGAGTGGAACGAAAGCGGTCATTGCGGTCGATCAGGTTGTACTGGATGGCCCGCAGGACTCCCGATGCGACCGTTTGCTTAGGCCCGCCCAGACGTTCGACAGTCTGGCCTTTGGCATCCAAGATCTCGACGCGGTTGACCTTGGAATTCATCGCTTCGGGTCCGTTGATCACCATCAGGTCGCAGCACTTTTGTTCGAGTTTCGCTAGCGCGCGGTACCGATGATCGTCGGTTTCTAAGGCGAAACCGACCACCCATTGATGCGGTTTCTTGGCAGCGCCCAGGGTGGCGATAACGTCCGTCGTTTCCATAAAGTTGACGACGAGCGATTTCCCCGACTTGGACATTTTTTCCGTTGCGACAACCTCGGGGCGGTAGTCACAAGGTGCGGCAGCCCCGATGACTCCGTCGCATTGCGGAAACGCCTTGAGGCACGCTTTTAGGAGATCGTCGGTAGAGACGATGGAAATCACCTCGACGTCTCGAGGATATTCCACGGCGACCGGCCCGCTGACGACCACCACCCGATGCCCGAATTCGAGTGCCGCATGCGCTAACGCCGCACCCATCCGACCGCTTGAGCTGTTGGAAAGGTAGCGCACTGGATCAAGGTACTGCCGAGTGGGACCAGACGTGATCAGTACTTTGGACACGGTGCATCCTTGATCTGGCTGCTGTGGTTGCGGTGACGGTAAAGTCGATGGCGGAGGGCGGAGGGCGGAGGGCGGCCGTCAGCTTTCCAACGGTAAGACGCGTTGGACTTCGGCGAGAAGTTCGTTGGGCTCCGACATCCGACCGGCACCCTGTTGCCGGCAACTCAGCCAACCCGTCGTCGGTCCGATCATTTGGACTCCATCGTCCTTGAGCTGCTGAACATTGCGTTGAACAGCGGCTTTGCCCCACATTTCGCCGTTCATGGCTGGCGCCATAATCACGGGGCCATCAAATGCTAGATACGTGGTGCTCAATAAATCATCAGCCAATCCTTGCGCGGTTTTGGC
Organism: Planctomycetaceae bacterium; assembly: GCA_012959465.1. Taxonomy (GTDB): domain Bacteria; phylum Planctomycetota; class Planctomycetia; order Pirellulales; family Pirellulaceae; genus UWMA-0346. The sequence goes on along the minus strand of DUDC01000134.1, from coordinate 2,270 downwards.
CAGGATACTCGCCGTGGCTGGAGCGATCAGTAACAGATCGGCTTGACGGGCCAACTCGATGTGAGTCCCCAAGTGGTAGGCCGGGTCAAAGAGACTCTGCACGACTTTTCGTCCGGTCAATGCGGAAAAAGTGGACGTGCCAACAAATTCGCATGCCGACTTGGTCAGGATAGCCTGAACTTGGTATCCCACTTGGACTAGTTGGCTGACGACCGCAGCGGTCTTGAACGCTGCCACACCACCGCAAACACCGACTAGCACTTCGCGGCTCATTCGTCGCTCGGCTCAAAGTCCAGTACATTGACCTCAGGTGGCGCCTCGCGAGTCACGACATCTCCCGCCGGATTCAGGTAGATCTTGTCCTGGATAATCTCTTGCAGGACCACCGACATCTTGTCTTTCGGGTCCAGATCGACCAGGGCGCGGCTGCCGGCATTTAGCTGCACCAGTCGCTTCTGGATGATGGTCGATAACTTGAAACGCCCACCCACCTTATTGACGATCTCTTCCTCTTTCAGTTCATCCAACATGTTCACGTTCTCCCAGAAGAATCGCACTTATTTCATCTACCGCTCGGTCTATCGTATCGTTGATGACCTCGAAGCGGTAGCGTGGCAGGTATTCTAGTTCCTTACGGGCAACTTCCAAACGGCGTTGTAGGTCTTTTTCGTCTTCCGTTCCACGTTTTCGTAGTCGATCCTCCAGTTCGGCGAGCGAACCAGGGTGGAGGAAGATAGTTAAGGCGAGGGGCATCTGTTCGGTGACTAACAGCATTCCGTGCACGTCGATCTCCAAAACGACCCATTTGCCAGCTTCCAGTCCTTCCTCGACCGTCTGACGGAGCGTGCCGTACCAGTGACCGCGACCAAAGACCTCCATGCACTCGAGAAACTCTCCAGCTTCACGGCGACTGACAAAGTCCTCGTGGTCGATGAAAATGTAGTCGCGACCGTCTTGTTCGCTTGGTCGTGGTGATCGAGTGGTCACGGAAATACTCAGCTGCAACGGCAGCGGTGAGCGAGTCAACAGCCGTTCGAGCACCGAGGACTTACCGGCACCGGATGGTCCTGAAACGATGACTAATTGTCCTGTCAGTTCATTTTTCATGGCGTGTTACCGCGACGGGACCGATTCTGTTTTCGCATTACTCGACGTTTTGAATCATCTCTCGCATGCGTTCGATCAAAGTCTTCATCTCGACCACCAAGCTCGCGAGCTCGGCATCGTTGGCCTTCGATCCGATTGTATTGACTTCGCGATGCAACTCTTGGTTCAGAAAGTCTAGCTTGCGACCACTACTGGTTTTTTCATCTAATATCGAACGGTACTGGTCGAGGTGACTAAAGAGACGGACAATCTCTTCGCTAACGTCACATCGCTCAGCAAAAACTCCCACCTCCCGCACAAGATCGCCGGCCTCCACAACCACTCCACTCTTTTCCAACAAGGCATTCAGTCGATCGACGAGTCGTTTCTGGTAACTCGCTACGATTTCGGGAGCTCGCTCCTTTACCCGTTGCAATTGCGCGTCGATTTGATCCAGGTTGGAGATCAAGTCGACTCGCATGGCTTCACCTTCACGGCGTCGCATCGCATTGAGGCGGCTGAGGGCTTCATCGAGGACGGGTGCAACCAGTAGCCAGTGTTTGTCTGTGTCGCGATCCAAGTGTGGTTCATCGACAACGCCGGGAAGCGCAAGCACTGCATTCCACGATACGTCCATCTGGGGATTTTTATCGTCAGCCAAACCGCGGAGTTGCTGAAGGTAACTGTGAACTCGATCGAGATTCAGCCGATACTCAACTCGTCCCAGCAAGTCACACCTAGCGTTGACCTGCACGGTACCGCGGCGAACCGATTGCCGAACACGCTCCTCGATGCGGCTTTCCAGTGATGAAAAGCCCTCGTTCGTTCGTACACTTACCTTGAGAAAACGGCTGTTGACCGTTCGCACCTCGACGGAAATATCCGACGATTGGTGGGAAACTCGAGCTTCCCCTTGGCCCGTCATGCTAAGCAGCATGGAAAATAGTCCGTGTTGAGTTTCACCAAGTTGGAAACGGGTTCACGAAGGGGTATCGCCCTTTGGTTCGGGAGAGCCGCTTGGCTCGTCGCTTCCAGGGGCGTCCGTAGCCGGCGTGTCAGACGCGTCGTTTGACGGTTCCGAGTCCGCTTCGGTGGTTTCGGGATCGGCAGGCTTTGGATCGGTCCCCTCAGCGTCCGGTGTCTTTGGATCGGTCCCCTCAGTGTCCGGTGTCTTTGGATCGGTG
>DUDC01000133.1:3422-4130 GCA_012959465.1 Planctomycetaceae bacterium | reverse complement strand
AGCGCCGTGGCAAGAAGCATTAGTCCGACGATTGGCTGAATCAGAAGTGTGAGCAGTCCAAAGATCCCCAGGAAACCGCCACCTGCCAATCCGAATATCAAATTGAAGACGCCCACGACGACATCCAACGCGACGATCCCATTTTTCCTTCCTTTGTTTTGGGAATCTTGAATGGGCTCTACCGAATTCGCCTGTGACGAAGAGCTGTCTGGATCCGACGTTGCTGGATCTTGAGATCTTTCTTCATCCGACATGCTACATTCTCCTAACTAACATTCAGTTTCACCGCCGCGCCCCGCCTGCAACTGACCACAGAAACTTCTCGAAAACGGCTTGCGACTGAGGCCAACCATCGTACATTAACGGCCATGCCGAAGTGTCAAAAAACACGAACGAACCTACTTTGCCCGCAATGCCAGGGTGTCCTTGAAGAAGGGTGGATCAGTTTTGAAACCACCGATGGCGTAACGATGTATTGGATGGTGGGCGATCCCCCTAAGGGTATAAGGAAGTTATGGGACCCACGCGGATACGAAGCCATGGGCGGCACGGGATGGTTTGGAGACGGGGAACGAAAGTGCCACCGATGCAAGACTTGTCGGCTTGTGATGTTTAGGTACGAAGACTAAGTAGCCGTTTTGTTGCACCAATAAATACCAACCAACCGCCAAGGGACGTCTAACTGCGTCCCTTTTTTCATGCCCCTTC
>DUDC01000133.1:0-3370 GCA_012959465.1 Planctomycetaceae bacterium | reverse complement strand
TGACCGTGACGGTGAACGCGACACGGAACTGCTTATCCGTTGACCGTCAGTCAAGTTTGGCAACAATGACAAGAAAAACACACGCAACCTCATGCAAACGGTTGCAAATTGCTAACTGCGTGTGACAATGATCCACGCGTGATACAAGATGGAACGGCTTAGTGGACGTCCTCACACTGCGGAAGTCACAGGTGCGGGTCCCGTGTCGCCTCTTTTCAGGCTGGAGCAATACGTCAATCACTACGGACTCATTCTAGTTTTGGATAGCAAGGGAGAAAGCTGATGGTAGTACTTCTCGCAATTTTTGGAATCACGATTCTCGGCCTGTGCGTTGCCAACCTAGTCTGTTTCATCATCATGCAAATAAAAATGGTAAAGCATGATCAATCAACAATGGCAACGATAACAACTATCCTGTTCTGCTGTACTGGTACCGGATTCCTGATTGCCTTTGTCTACGGTTGGACGAAAGCAAAGGAGTGGGGCATGGAGAGATTCATGCTGATCTGGTCGGTGTTCTTTGGAATCGCCGTAGTCGGCGAAATCATTTTTAGGGCATTGGGGTTGGCACACTAACGCTGCCGACAGAAAGGGCGGAAACAAGAGCTGCATGTACAACCAAAAAAGGCACAATCATGGCTCGGAAATCGCAAAGTGCAAGACAAAAAACGCGTCGTGAACTTGACAACAAGACTAGCATCATCCCAGCTGACCCACGTCGCCGGGTAGTTCGGCCCTTCTTTGACTACATTCAGTTGTTGTGTTCGCCCTTTCCACGGTTCGGTTCCCATCACGGCAATCCACTGTTTCTGCGTCACTTCCGTGGCGCCCAAATAGCACGGCTATTTCTTTCCTCGGGGGTACTTTTTCAGAGCGGCTAGCTCTGATTCCACTCCATTGTCGTTCATCTCCGCCATCCAGTCATCGACTTTCTGACTCAAGACAGCCTTTTGCTCTTGGTGTTCGGGAGAGCCTGCCAGATTGTCTTGTTCGCCGGGGTCGCTGCGGAGGTTAAAGAATTCTTCCGCAGGAAACATGGCGCCCTTTTGCTTGGGGTGCCCAACTTCATTTCGGAGATAGCGGATGTACTTGAAGTCACTGGTCCGCACGGCACGAATCGGAAACGGAATCTCATTACGTCCGGAGTCGTTTACGATGACGCCGGTGTAGCTGAAGAACAGTTCCTTATGTAGCTCTTTCACTTTTTCGTCCCAGACGTCTAGCATGCTGACTCCATCAACAGCTTGGGGAACCTCTCCTCCGGCAATCTCGATCAGCGTCGGCAACATATCCACCGTGCTGACCATCGGATCAATGTCTGTAGCCGGCTTGACCCTGCCGGGCCATCGAACAACCATCGGAATGTGAATACCGGTGTCGTAAAGCGTGTTCTTCGTTCGGTCGTTTTGAGCTTCATTGTCGTTCAAGTAAATCACGACCGTGTTTTTCTCGAGGCCGTGGCGCTCGAGTAAATCGAGATATTGCCCCAATTCGGCATCCATCAGGAAGTTGTTGGCATCGTATCCTTTCAAGCCGTTGGGAATCTCGTTCAGATCAGGACCGTGCGGTAGCGATGCGGCGTGGAAAAGACAGAACGGATGGTCGATCTGGTAAAGACTATACGTACGCATTAAACGAATTAAGTCCCACCGCCACGTTCCTCGACGACCGATCCCTGTTCCGTTGCCAGATGGCACGGCGGATGTGACGAAGCGAGAAGCACGTTACGGCTATTTCTCACGACTCAACAACTCATGGAATCGCAGAAACAGCGGAAAGACTCACGACGCATTGAAATCGAATCCCGTGGAGTGGGAGTACTACCACACTCACTACCGGGCCGCGCGGGCCTCTTGGCCAACCTTGCCATACGAGGAGATGATCCGATGGCTAAGGGAACGCGAAGGACTCGTTGTAGGCGATTTCGGATGTGGAGAAGCAAAGATTGCCGAGGCCGTGTCAGATCGGCACGTCGTATACAGTTTCGATCATGTCGCAATTAGCGACAATGTAACAGCGTGCGACATCGCCAACGTCCCTCTCGATGATAATTCGCTTGACGTAGTGGTTTTCTCGTTGTCGCTTATGGGAGCAAATTTCACCGATTATATTCGCGAGGCCCAGAGTACATTGAAACTTGACAGACAGCTGCACATCTTTGAGTCGACGAGTCGCTTTTCTGACCGTGAACAATTCAAGGACGGGCTAAGGCTACTCGGGTTCGATCCGTTTGCAGTTGAGGATAGGTGGAAATTTACTTACATTTGGGCGTTAAAAGAAAAACACGTGCCGACGGGCGACATTGAATTGACGTTTCAATAACTGCCGCCCCTAACCCCTCCACCTAGCCAGATCAAACGTCAACCGCCGCGCAAGCTCCTCAGGAAGCGGCACGCGGGAAGCGATTTCTTCGCTGGCTCCTTCGTCAAACTCAAACTTCTGGCCCATGACGATTTGAAGTGAGCTTCCCTCTGTTGCCATTCGAATGGTGAAACGGTTAGACTTCGTAGTCGTCGTTATTCAGCAGGTCCAGTAGAGCATCGTCGATAATCCGTTCGTCCTCACTGGAATCGCGATTTTGATTGGCATCGGTCAGGTCAGCCAAAATGTCGTCGATCACACTCAAGCTTGTATCCGTGATGCGGGACAAGCTAATCGCGACGCTTCGGCGTAACATTTCATCCGTGCTTTGCGATGAATCCTGAACCAACGGTTGCTGCACGGATTCCGTCGACGATACGTTGCCCAAGCTGCTGAAATCGATGGGCTGCATCGCAGCCGGTAGACGTGCTTCACCTTCTCCAACATACAACCGACGAAGTTCTGTCATCACTGCCAATGCGTCGAGAAGTTTGATGAAGTTGTCCGGGACCGTCACGTCCAGATACGGAGGTCGCTGGCCGAATGGCTCACTCGCACCGTTGTTCCTAAGGAACGTGATGATCAACAGCAAGTCAAATGGTGTCACAACACCATCGTCATTGACATCAAACCGATTACGCGGGTTGCGGTACGGTACTAAGTTCTCGACCACATCAATGGTGATCGTGTCGATGAACGTGGCATTGTCATTGGCGGTATCCAGGTCGCCATCCAGACCGCCGTCTTCCACCGTTACTGTGATCGTCGCCGTGCCGCTCTGATTCGCCACGGGTGTGAAGGCAATGCTGCCTGTCGCGTTCGCAGTAGTATACGTCACCGACGGGTTGGGGATCAGGCTGGTGTTGTCGCTGGTCGCCGTCACACGCAGCGGTTGTGATTCTCCACCACCAGCGGCGATGCCTGCCAGCGGGACCGTTTGCTGGGGTGCATCCTCGTCGATGGTCAGGGCCGAAAGTTCATTAAGAGTCGGGTTGTCATTGACTGCATT
>DUDC01000132.1:1255-24803 GCA_012959465.1 Planctomycetaceae bacterium | reverse complement strand
ATCGGAAAACACCACAACGGCCCCGAGGACGTCTACTTCTTTGAGACCAAATTACCAGGAAACTCTCGAAGCACCGTTGAGATGGCCAACAATTGCGAGGTATTTATCAAGGAGGATGACAGCAAACCTTTTTTTCTCTATTTTGCCACCTCCGATCCTCATCGTGGTGGAGGGTTCGCCGAAGAACTTCCCTACAAACCGGACCGATTTGGAAACCGACCAAACCGAGGATCCTATCCGGAAGTTGACGAGGTTTTCTACACGCTAGATGAAGTCAACGTGCCCGCATTCCTCCCGGACACACCAACTTGTCGCGCCGAATTGGCTCAGTACTATCAGTCCATTGCCCGCATCGACCAAGGCCTCGGGCGTCTCATCAAAATTCTCAAGCAGGCTGGCAAATACGAGAGCACGTTGATTGTCTGTACGTCAGATCATGGCATGGCGTTCTCGGGTGGCAAGACCACCGTCTACGAAGGTGGGTTACGTGTGCCATTCGTCGTCCGTAATCCCTACACAAAACAGCGGGGCCATAAGAACAATGGACTCGTTAGTTTTGTCGATATCACACCCAGCTTGCTGGATTTCGCTGGCGGATTCGATCGAAAAAACAGTTCGACAACGCTGTTTACGACCAAGCTGGGACGAGGACGTACCGCCAAGAATGTTCCGTACACCTTTCAAGGCCGGTCGTTCCTGCCGATTCTAGAATCAACAACACCTGTGGGTTGGGACAGCATTTTTGCTTCACACACATTTCACGAGATCCAAATGTACTACCCGATGCGCGTTGTGCGAGATCGCGAGTACAAGTTGATTTGGAATATTGCCTACCCGCTTCCCTACCCGTTCGCATCGGATCTATGGCGTGCACCGTCATGGCAAGCTCAGTTTCGTTTGGGCCCGAGTGCTCCATACGGGACGAAGACCGTAGGCGAGTACATTCAACGACCCGAGTTTGAGTTCTTCCATATCGCGGAGGACCCGAACGAATCAAACAATCTTGCCGACGACCCGAAGTTCGCCGATCTGCTCGCCAAGTATCAAACGCGGCTCAAAGAGTACCAAAAGACCACGAAAGACCCTTGGATCATGAAGTGGGATTACGAGTAGGTCGCGTTAAAGACCCGGACCGACGTTGCTTCGTGTCTGCCAGCAAACCGAAGGTGCCACGGAATTCAACTATTCATCCAGCTTTCGTTGGTCGAGGCGACATCTCACATCACCCGTTCAACAACGATCCGTCGCATTTTCGCAAGGAGCTAACCGATGAAATTCCGAGCGCAACTCGCCCTGCGAACTTGGAGGGCTCAACCGCTGTGCGTGCTTGGACTGCTTGTTATCTGTGTATGTTCCACGCCGGCCATCGGGCAGAGTTCACGCCGCGTGACCTCCAAGGATCTTCCCCGAATTCCCCACACGCCGGCGAATGAAGCCGTCAGCACTTTCTCGTTGTCCGAAGGCTTTTCGTTGGAACAAGTTGCTGCAGAACCTCTCGTATCCGATCCAGTCGATGCGTGTTTCGACGAGTGGGAAGAATGTTCGTGGCCGAAATGCACGGCTACCCATTCTCACAAGAACCGACGAAACTCAATCCAGCAGGTGGCGGAAAGACAGATGCCGGCATCGTCCGTTTGTTGGAGGACACTGATCGTGACGGTGTCTATGACAGAAGCACGGTGTACGCCGACAAGATCAGTTGGCCAACTTCTGTTTGCTGCTTTGACGGCGGAGTTTTCGTACTGGCCCCCAAATTCCTCTACTACTTTAAGGACACCAATGGTGATGGCCGTGCGGACCGACGCGAAGTCATCCTGGAGGGCTTCGGTCGCGACAATGTCCAGTCTCTTACCAACAACCTCAAATGGGGCCTCGACAACAAGATCTACTTTGCTGGTGGCCGAAACGGTGGCAAGATACTACATCGCGGAAAACCGATATTCTCAGTCAATGGAGTAGATGTACGCTTCGATCCCAGAACCGAAGAGTTCGAGTTGATCACCGGTGGCCAACAATTCGGTCATTCGATGAACGATTGGGGGCAACGCTTCGTTTGCAGCAACAGCAACCACATTCAACAGGTTGTCTTCCCTCGTCATTATTTGGCCCGCAATCCTGGTTTGGCCGCTCCCAACCCGGTCCGAAGTATTGCCAGCGACGGTGCGAGCGCACCGGTATTTCGAACCAGCCCACCGGAGCCCTGGCGGATCGTGCGGCAAAAATGGCGAGCCGAGGCCAAAGGTTATAAGTTGGTGATCGAAAACGGAGCGTGGAAGTTCATTCCGCTCGACCCCAGCAAAAAAGCGGGAGCCGTGCCCACCGAATATCCAGTCGGGTATTTTACTTCGGCGACCGGGATCACCATTTATCGGGGAGGGGCCTACCCGCAAAAGTACCTCGGTGATGCGTTTGTCGGCGATGTAGGTGGCAACCTGGTCCATCGCAAAACCGTGAAGTTGAACGGAGTCGTCTACTCGGCAAAACGCGCCGACGAAGGAAACGAATTCGTTCGATCACCCGATAATTGGTTTCGGCCGGTCAATTTCGTAAACGCCCCGGATGGAACATTGTATGTTCTCGATATGTACCGCGAGACCGTGGAACATCCGTATTCGATACCGGATGAAATAAAGAGATTCCTTCATTTGGAGAGTGGCGCGGACCGCGGACGAATCTACCGTTTGGTCAGTCCGAAAATGAAACGGATGAAGGTACCCGCGTTGGGTGACGTCTCTGCGGTCGACTTAGTCGCCGCTTTGAAATCGCCCAATAGTTGGAATCGCGCCACAGCGCAACGACTGTTGTGGGAGCGACAGGACCGTTCTGTCGTCGAGCAACTGGAGAACTTGGCTGCCCAGGCAACGAGTGATCTTGCCCGGCTACACGCTCTGTACACCCTGCATGGACTCGATTCACTGAAATCGAGCGTCCTTCGTTCAATGGTCACTCACTCGAACCCGCGGCTTCGGGAACATGTGGTTCGACTCTCTGAACCCTTTCTCGACGACGACCCAGTGCTCTTGGCAAGAGTTGCTAGTCTCGCCGACGACCCAGATGCGCGAGTGCGTTTTCAACTCGCATTTTCGTTGGGCGAGTCCCAACGCAAGGTCGCCACCCAAGGCCTAGCGCAACTAGCAAAGTCGACAAGCAACAATAACGATATACGAACAGCCGTCCTCTCGTCGGTTGCCGATCGAGCCGATCTGCTCCTGGTCGAGTTGTTAAGTGACAAGGAGTTTCTCGAGCAAGGCCATGCGTCAGCAGTCCTTTCCGACTTGGCAGTCACCGTCGGATCACTTCCCAATCACGCGATGGCACTGCGCATGCTGGCGGGCGTCGTTGAGGTCAAAGTCAGTTCCTCGATGCAACAAACGGTTTTGACGTCGTTGGGGGAAGGACTGAGTCGACGCGGGTCGAGCATTGCCAAATTGCTCAATCAGGAAAACTCAGATCCATCACTTCAACTCCGAGTGAACAGGGCATTTGAAAACGCTTCTCTATTGGCACTTGACGAGGATCAAACACTGATGATCCGCATCAACGCCGTTGGCCTATTAGCATTTAGTGGATTCGATGCGGCGAAAGACACCCTCGCTCCACTCCTATCTCCCCAGACACCTCAACTGCTTCAACGAGCTGCCGTGTCGGCGTTGGCGCAACACGACCCAAAGAACGGCGGGCTGTTGCTGTTGAGCGGATGGAGAACCTATAGCCCAAACGTGCGACGAGATGTCACCGACGCCATGCTATCAAGCGTCGTCCGCATCCGATTGTTGCTCGAAGCGATCAAAACCAAAACGATTCAGCCGCGGGACATCGGCCGCGACAAGATCCAAGTTCTGCTTAACCACCCCAATGCGAAGATCAAGTCCGCCAGCGCCAAGTTATTTTCCGAAGCGGCGGTGACCGACCGCGTCAAGGTTGTAAGGGCTTATCAGAAGGTGCTCGACCTGGATGGAAATTTGCAGCGCGGTCGTAAAGTCTTCACCAAGAATTGCTCCATCTGCCACCGCGTCGGCGATATCGGATTCCAAGTGGCACCCGAATTGGCCTCAGTGCAAAACAAGTCCCCTTCGGATCTACTTCTGGCGATTCTCGATCCCAATCGTGAAGCTCAGCCCAACTACAACACGTACACAGTGATCACCACCGATGGGCGTATCTTTAACGGGATCATTGCCAACGAAGGGGCGAACAGCATCACGATTCGTCGCGCCGAAGCAAAAGACGACGTCGTGCTGCGAAGCAATATCGACGAGTTGATTGCCAGTGGTAAATCACTGATGCCAGAGGGATTGGAAAAGGAGCTTACTGAACAAGATCTTGCGGATGTGATTGCCTTCGTCAAGTCAATTAAGCCGAAACCGCAGCAACCCTAATGCGTAAGCCCATCTCATTTTTCGATTGCTCACTACTCGCGTCGCTGGTATTGATGGCTGGCACGACTGTGGGCCAGTCTGACCAAGCTCTATATCGTCAGCAGACGAGGGAAGCCGCCCGCCGTGAGACCGTGAGGTATCAACGCCAACTCGATTTTACGATTTACGAGATCTCGCAATCCTGTCGACTTAACGAAGAGCAAAAAGAAAAACTGCGAGTTGCGTCGAAAGGAGCCATCGAGGATGCATTATCACCACGTTTGGCCGTATTTGATCTTAGAGCTGAGCCCAATTTCAAGCTGATTGAATCGCAAATAGCGGTGGAGCAGACTCGCATTCAGGCTCTACTCAAACGGGCTGTCGCTCTGAGAGCGGATGGGATAGAACTCCCTCGGGCTGCCTTTGGGCAGCCGAGGCAGCTCGTAACCGACGATGCAGCATTGCAGTCGCCTGTCTGGAGAAATGCGGTAAAGAACATATTGACCCCACAACAGAATCAACAGTATCAAGCGGCCATAAAACGGCGTCGAGACAACGCTACCGGCAACAACACTCGGCCGCACATCCGGCCCACAACAAGTAAAGAACTGCTCGCTCAATTCGATATGCTTCTATTCCTCAACGACACACAACGTGAGAAGATGAAAGATCTGCTTGGCGAGGTCGCAAAAAACCCGTTTGCGGCGGAATTTTTTTCTGACCCGCGGCCGAGTACTATACGGGACAAGTTGGGCCTGATTCCCTATACGGCTGTGAAGGACTTCCTGGACAAAGAGCAGTTGGTTTTCTGGCGGATCGAGTGATATCGGGCGGCAGTTCTTACCGAACAGCATTCTCGCTAGCCGATGATCGCCTCAATTGGTTCGCCATAGTCGATGTCAAGTCGTTTGTGTCCAGGGACATGCATCGATCGATGTTCGAGTCCTAACTGCCGCAATATGGTCGCGTGGATATCGGTGACGTAATGGGGATCTTCCGTCGTATGGAATCCGATCTCGTCGGTTGCCCCATGAGCGATTCCGCCACGTATTCCGCCACCCGCCATCCAAACCGAGAATCCGTACGGGTGGTGATCGCGGCCGTTCTTGCTTTGAGAGCCAGGAGTCCGACCAAATTCAGTGGCAAACACGACGATCGTCTCGTTCAACAGCCCACGTCGTTTAAGGTCCTTCAGCAAGCCACTGATAGGCAAATCGACTTGGCCGGATAAATTCGAATGGTTCGCCTTCAAGCCGGAGTGTGCATCCCATGCGCCGGCAGCCCCTGTCCCGTGCATGATTTGGATGAAACGCACACCTCGCTCGACGAAACGTCGCGCTGCTAAGAGCTGCATCCCAAATGCCTTGGTCGCGTCCCCATCGAGTCCATACAACCGTTTTGTCTCCGCGGTTTCATCTTCGAAGCGAATCGTGTCTGGCACAGAAGTTTGCATGCGATAGGCAAGTTCATACGATTTTATCCGCGCACTGAGCTTCTCATCGTTTGGGTAGTTCTGCGCTGCAATTCGATTTAGCTTGCCAATCAACTCAAACTCTACCGCTTGTTCGGATTGGGATTGGTCAAGTTCTGGACGAGCATAGGAAAGTGGGTTTTTCGGGTCGATTTTCATCGGCACCGCATCGAAGGCTGGTCCAAGATAATGCCCATCCCGAACGTCGAAAAACCGCGGTCCAATCGAAATAAACTGAGGCAGGTTCTCGTTAAGTGAACCGAGACCCCAGTTCACCCATGCGCCAATCGTCGGAAATCTCCCGTCCAATGTGTGGCGGCCGGAGTGAAATTGTACTTGGGCTCCGTGGTTGTCGTCCGTCGTCCACATCGATCGGATGACTGCGATGTCATCAATGCACTTGCCAATGTGTGGAAACCAATCACTCACCTCGATGCCGCATTGCCCCCGTTTTCGGAAACCGACCTGTAATGGATACAATTCGTTCCGCTGTTGACCATTGGCATCGTTAACCACAACCACTCGCACTTTTTTCAGTCGCTCGGGGTCCTGAACGTATTTGTATTGTGTTTCATTGATCGTCTTTCCAGCTAGTTTGGTCAGCTCAGGTTTCGGATCAAAGCTCTCCATATGGGAAACACCGCCGCGCATAAACAGCCATATAACACTCTTCGCCTTGGGCCGAAAATGAGGAGCACGAATAGCGTCACCATCACCTCCTGCCGTTTCGGCAGCCAATATCGAACGCAGCGCCAATCCACTGAATCCTAATCCACCCAACCCCGAGGAGAGAAAAGCACGACGCTCCATCGGTGAATCGACGAACTTTTTATTGATTGACGTCATGGTGAAATTCCGTACAAGAACCAACTGTCGTTTCTATCGAATGGTCACAAAATCATTATGGTTAAACAGCGAATGAACAACTGCCGACGCGGCTTTTAGTGAGGCGTCTTGACGTCCAGCGTTTAGCTGCTTCACTTGCAGCATCGCTTGTTGACATGCCGTCGTCTCAGCGGCCGATGGCAGGCGACTCAGAACCGATTCAAACGCAGCCTCCACGAACTCAACATCAAGTGCGCCGGTTGTCGCCGCTCCTTTATAGATTTCATTATGGAGCTGGCCGGCGAGAATTCTCGCCATTTCAAGCGAGAGTTTACTATTGGCCATCGCTAATGCCTGGTGTGGAACAATGCTCTCCTGACGTCGATAGCACCGCAAGATGTCGGCGTCATCAAACATCGATAAGAAAGAACTTCGGTTATCTCGAGAATGCGTAAAATAGAGACTTCGTCGACGTCCAGCAGCGTTCTTTGGAGAAACACTTGGACCGCCCATTTTCCCGTCGAGAGCATCCGCTAACGACAAAAGGCTATCGCGAACCACCTGCGACTCCATCCGGGTCGAGGTGCGTCGCCAGTACAGTTCGTTGTTTGGATCCGTCAACAGGTCTATTGAATGTCCCCTGGCAGAACAGCTCAAACGATACGCGGAAGATGTCACCATCACGCGATGCATGTGTTTCATGCTCCATTGATTCTCTAGCATTTCAACCGCCAGCCAATCCAATAGCATGTGTTGACGTGGCAGCGGTGTCCTTCGACCAAAATCGACCATCGGATCGACAAGCGGCTGACCGAAATGACGCGCCCAAATGTGGTTAACTGCCACGCGGGCCGTCAGCGGATTGTCTTTCGATATCAACCATTTCGCCAATGCCGTGCGGCGGCCCGTGCTGAATTCAGAGTAGGCTTTCTTCTGGGACTTACTCGTCTCGGCGGGTCCCTCTAGAGCCTTGATTGAAGCTACAAATCTATAGTAGTCGGTCCCCGGATTCTTGACTGCAACCATCGCCTTGACAAGTGCTTCTCGTGCCAGACCCAGTGACTTCGTCGCCGCATCTTTGGCCTTTTCCTCTTTTGCGAGCGCGACCTTCAATATCGCCTCAGTTACAGCCGCCTCCGATACGGCCCTCGCGTGTTCTCGCGTTGCAACCGCAGCTTTTCTCACTAACTCTTGGACCAACGAAGATTGCGAATCAATCGCCGGGTCGGCTTCGTTTCTTCCAGCAACAAAAGCCGACTTAAGCATCGCCAACTTCGCCGTTTCGGCAACAATTTGATGGCGGAGGTGGTCAAGTTGCATGGGTGACGTCTCTTGCGAAAGTGGTTTGTCGCCACCGGGTTCGTACAACGATTGGTGTTCGCCAAGAACCGAGACCTTAATCGAATCGAACTCAACCTGAGCGTCGAATGCGATGAACCCGATTTTCCCGTTCTCACGTTTGATCGAGAATTGATAAGCCAAGATCTCTTCGCTATTGATCGCGATGTTTACCAATTTGTCTTTGACCGCTACTCGTAATTCGTACCACTCTCCTGTCGCGACAGGTCGCGACACTCTGCCTGCTGCCGGGTAGGTCGACTTGCCGTTGCTGCTGTGCGACACCTGAAGCTTGGATGCGCCCGACACTCCGCTCATATAGACAGTTTTTTCCCTGCCACCGGCAACGTCGAAAATCAGCCCAACCGACTTCCATTTGTCACCGCCCAACAGCCGAAATCGCAAAGTCGCGACGAAATCTCGTGGATGATCATGGACGGAAATGAACTGCTTTCGCGAGGCCCCCGACAACGATTGGTGAAGGAGCCCGTTACCGTACTTCCAATTCCCTTCACCTTGTATCCATTGTTTTGGTTGCGGCGAGTCGAAAGAATCCTCAAGGAAGAGCGGGCCGGCAAGATCGACTTGTCGATGACCTTTTAACGCGGCAAATTGGCGTTCGAGAACCGTCCGTTTTTTTTCCAACTCCCCAATCAGCGACTCGGTGTTCCGCAGATGGTCATCCAAAACGAAATCTCGAAACTGAGGTGAATGAACTTGGTAGGGAAGCTTGACGACTTCCACAGAAAATGGCGATTTTCGCAAGACTTCTGGGGGCCCTGGTGCTATCACGCGACTGTCGTCCGGGTCCTTCTCGTTACCTCGTACGTGGAGATATGTCGGAGTGTCAGGATGTGCATCGAAAACTCTCGGTAGACCGTCGTTTTCCAAATTCAGTTCGCCGGGTACCGTGTCCAGCCGAACCTGGTACGGCTCAAATATGGCTCGGAATCGATAGTAGTCGTGCTGAGTAATAGGATCGTACTTGTGATCATGGCATTTGCTGCAGTTGATCGTCAGTCCAAGAAACGCTTTGGAGGTATGCTCAATCGTTTGGTCCAACCAAGTGGTTCGATTGAAGAGATAGTAGTTTCGCACCAGATAGCCAGTCGCCCGTAGGATGTCCGGATCCGCGGGAGCGATTTCGTCGCCTGCTAACATCTCTAAGACCATTTGGTCGTAACCCTTGTCGTCGTTCAGTGATTCGACGATCCAGTCGCGCCAATGCCAAATGTGTTTCTGGCTGTTTCGAACTTGTGTTCCCAGCCCGTACCAATCGGTGTACCGCCAAACATCCATCCAATGACGGCCCCAACGCTCCCCGTACTGAGGACTGTCCAACAGTTCGTCGACCGCTCGTTCCCAGGCATTCGCCGACTGGTCCGCCAGGAAGACGTGGAGTTGTTCCCGTGTCGGCGGTAACCCAATAATATCCAAATAGAGGCGCCGCAATAACAGAGACCTCTCCGCCTCGACAACTGTCCTCAGGTCCTCACGATTTCGCAGCGTATCCAAGATGGCGTCGATCGGGTGTGGCGGGATGCCTTTACCTTCGGGAACTTTCCCTCGCAATGGCTTTTGAAACGCCCAATGGGCTGTGGGGGACTGTTCTGGAACCTCATCGACCGGATGAACGGCACCGCGATTGATCCACCGAACAACGGAGGCGATTTGTTGCGCCGTCAGCGGGTGACCTTCAGGGGGCATCCGCTCAGATTCCTCTGCGGCCGATATTCGCGTTACAAGCAAACTCTCCTGCGCGTTGCCAGGAACAATCACTGGACCACTCGAGCCACCGTCGAGCATGAGTTGAACTGTGTCCAGCCTCAAGTCCGCTTCCTGCTTCAATGCGCCATGGCACGCGAAACACCGTTCCGAAAACACCCCTTTCACATCGCGTTGATAGTCCGCACCAGCGGCCTCAAGTGAAAGAACATGGGACGTCAACACCATGAAGCAGAACGTCGCATTGAGAGTTGCAGGACGATACACCACGTGTTCCCTCTTAATTACCTCGTTTCGCTTGAACCTATTCTAGCTACTTCAGCGGAACGCAACATCACCGAACTAGCAGGCGACACGCGTTATCGTTCATCCTTCGGCCGCGGAGCTGGTGAATTGGTATAATTCTGCCGGAGAAGGTGCTTGATTTGTTCTCGTTCACAATCGTCTGCGACGGGAGGTTTATTTGTTGCCGTTACACAATCGCTGCCCCCGACACTTCGTTTTTCTCGCCACTATCGGGGCGATCGCCGTCCTTCTGGCAATGCGAACGACAATCGCCGAATCTTTGGCCACCACGAATTCGGAGGTACCTTTTTGTTATCGACCCGGCCGATCGACACAATGGCCGATCATGGGATCACGGAACTCTCTTGAAAGGGCAGGGGATCGCATCTTTGTAGGACTGGTGGACGAGGACGCTCGACAACTGCCGTTTCGACGCCTCGGGCTTCAGATCGACGTTCGACGTGGAAAGTTGATCGTGGCAGCGGAGCGGAACGCCCGGCTCAGTTTGACCGTGCGTTTGGAAGTTCATCGCGGCGCGACCGTTCTCCAGAAACAGATGATCCGACTACAACCAGCGCCTGCACCACGTCGTGTTTCGTACATGTCAGACCTAGTCGACGATTTGATTCGAGTATTCTGGGACGGTACAAAGCGAGAATTTCGTCCACTGGCGAAACACAATTTTGACGCCTACTTCCGACGTTTACAGTGCCATGGTGTGCGGCGATTGATCGTGTGGCAGAGTCCGTTCCCACTAACCACGGATCAAGACAACTATGCGGATCGGGACTGGGATCGCTACTGCCGACAAGCCCTCGCGATTATTGAAAGCAGCGAACTTACAGCAGGGATGCGGCAATCCCGGCAGATCAAGAGTTACGATTGGCTGCGGTTCCTCATGGCCATGCGGATGGAACCGAATTTTTCCAGATGGTACACCGAGAGCGCCGTCGAACACGACATCCGCCTAACGGCCAGCTTTCGGCCATTCGAAATGGCTTTGATGAAGTACTATCAAGTGCCCGTCTTTGCCGACGACGGAACTTACCGCTGGCAGTTTCTTCCACAAGCCTCTCCAGCGGTCAACTATCATCCCAATGACGTCGGTTTTGCTCACTATCGTGAAGTCGTCCGTCGGCTCGGCGTCCCCTCAGCGGCAACGCCACATACCCTGGAACTCGGCCAGGTCGAGAACGCCGCCGAGATCGTCCGCGGACACCGACAGGGTAGGGAAGCACTCTCCATTTACGCTGCACCATCCCCACCACTCGACGAATCTTCTTACGTCCTCGTGCAGAGTCCCGACGGTACCTTTCGACTAAATAGGTATGGTTCGATCGCAAAAAAGGTGCGGTCAAAGTGGAGGCGTCTCAAATGTCGAATGCGGCTCACCACGAACAACCGAATAGTGATTGAACTGCCATCCATCGGCAATTCGCGATTTTTGATCGTCAAGGCGGCCACACAAATAGGGGCGAGAGCCCGCCTGCCAGTCATCCACGACCTGAGGTTAGTTGCCGGAAATGGAAATCGTTTGGGACGAATCAACGTCTCGATATCGGTGCATGGTGATTCGACGGCTGCTCGGGCAACCCGCGCTAGCGGAATCCCCAGCGACGGTATGTACCATACGGATTTTCAAGCTATCGAGAGTAGCGTGGACTTCTTTCGGAGCGATTCGAAAACGCATTGGACGATGGGACAGGGCGAATTGGTCATCGACTTAGGCGAACGCTGGTCGACCGAAATGGTCGACTTCGAAAGGCCCGCCGCGCGGCAGTTTGTCGTCCGGCAACTGAAGTCAATACTGAAGCACGAAGCATTCGATGAGATTCTGCTGAACACTCGTTCTCACACCCAACTTGGCGGTTCCACGGCCGATGGTGCCGACGGGCCGCAGACATTGGCGCATTATCGCTTAAACGGCCGTCAATACCGCCACTATGGTAGCGATCTTGCGTTTGCTCCTCTCTCGGTGACCAAGACGATCGCCGTGCGCAGCCTAGCAGAAGATAGTGCGACCCTTAACGGCATCAGCGATTGGCAGCCGGGTGAATGGCAGAACAACTGTCAGGACCCAAGCACGCCGTTTGTTTGGCGATATGCGCGAAATCGAGCGATTGCCCGCGGCGTTCGCGCTTTGCTCAAGACACTGGAAGCGGAATTCCCTACGACGCGAATCCGCGCCGTGATCCCGCACTCGGCCGCCGTCGAACAAACGGTCCGTGGCCAGCTGGAAACGCTTAAAAACGGCCAAGGTAAAACGTATGGAGCCGACTATTTTCAGCATGTTTGGGGATCTGGCAACTCGATTCCGGCGATCGGTGAGGGAATGACGATGATCAACCTGGCAGGATTACGTACCGAACCCGTCTATTTGGGAATACGACACCTGCCGGAGATGGAACCCCTGTCGCTATTCTTGCGAGCCTCCGCCCAGGACCTTCGAGACAATCGTGGCTCATCTTTCCGCGGCGGCAAGGCGATTGTCTACGAAGCTCAGGCGACGTTGCGACACTCGGATAAGGAAATGGCCCGTCAACAGCGTCAACAAATTCTCCAGCAACTGCTCGATGACGAGACAATCAACGAAGTCCTGCTCTACGAGGCGATCGACTGGCTCTACACGTTGCCACTGGACGGCAACGCCTACCAGTTTCTCGACCCAAGATGAACATATCGCCGCGCATCGAAGAAATCGAAGTCCCAAGCCGACACGTGAGGGAGGAAATCGCTTGACGCCTCCCTCCCTCGTTCTGGAAGATCTACTTTACCGGAATCGGTTCGGCATCTGCGTCCAAATCTCCCAGCACGAACTGGAAGCCGGAAAGATAGTGCTCGAGCACAACTGGGTTGTAGTAGATTTCGTTGCGGTGCCCGAGAGAGCAGTAGAACGTCCGGCCCTTACCGTACTTGCGGATCCAACTAATGGCATACAGCTCATCCGCTCGCTTGCCCCGTGATAGCTCTTTCCATTCTGGCGCAAGGGTCAACAGGATACGACGTTCCTTGGGACTCGCTGTATCGGCGCGAAATTGATAAATCTCGTCGGCAATCGTGAAGCCTTTACCGCCGAATACTTTATTCAAGGGGTGACCCGCATCCAACACTCGCACCGGGACTTCCATGTGCCATGGATGACCGTCGAATGCACCGCCCATCATGTCGTTGTACTCTTTCCAATTCTTGTAGGTGTCGGTCGCTGAATGCGTACCGGCCAGTCCTTTACCGCTGTTCACAAATTCGACTAGGCTCGCTTTTAGTCTCGCCTCTCTGGTCAACGCCTTCCTGCGTTCGTCTGGATCAGCCGGCATCTTGCGCGGTAAGAACAACGAGCCGGTCGTATTGACCATGAAGACGGCGTCGAATTCAGCAAGTGACTTGGATTCGAAAACACTGTCATCTTCGGAGTGAACGGCCGTGTAGGCGCCGGTACTCTCGCCCAACATCGTAAGAGACTTGATGGCCACGGGAATCGACCCGTGTCGGAAGCCGTTTGTCTTGGTAAAGATCAGGACTTTACGCATACCTTTTGGCTTTGCGGGTAATGAATCCGGAAGGGCGGCCGCGATCTTCTTGATGATGTCGTCCTTGACCTCAAATTGGCCGCGAGCCGACGGTGCCAATAGCGTGCAAACAAAGCAACCGACTATGAGGGAGAATAGGATGCGCATCGTACGATTTCCTGAAAGGGTTCGAAGAAGGGTCGAGGGGTTTCAACACCTTGAAAGGATACCCGCTTGAGCACTCGCCCACAAGATTTCGCCGTTTCGGGGAGGCGTGTGATCGTGAAATACCCACGGCCAATCAATGTGGCACTGGCTCTGCCGGCTTCGCCAGTGCCTTTATGTAGCTCGACAAACACTGGCCGAGCCAGTGCCACACATTGTTTGTGCGAGTGGCCTCGCCCCTTCAGTGTAAAACAATACGGAATCTTCACGAGCCAGGCAATACAAGCACGAAGCGCAAGAAGAGTGAGTTACGAAAGTGGCAAAAATTCATTCGCTGGCGATTCGTGCTTGTATTTTCAATGCCAAATCTTTCAATTTACCGGACACAGCAAAACCCCAAGGCTAGCGCCTTCGGCCACTCACTCGCCGGCGTTCGCAAGGCGCCTACTACCGAGTGGACCGCAGGAACTCCAGCAAGTCGGCGAGTTGTTGTTTTGAGAGTTGTTTATCAAGGCCAGCAGGCATGATCGAAACTTGACTCTGCTGAATTTCTTCGATGGCGTCTCGCAGTATTCGAACGTTCTTGCGATCACTCGTGGTGAGGACAATTTCCAACGCATTGTCTTCGCGCAGAAGGCCCACGTAGATTTTTCCATCGGTAGTAATCACCTGGTATGGTTCATAGCTACGCACAAAACTCAAGTTGGGAAAGAGAATAGCTTCCATCAGATCCCTGTCGCTGCGAATGCGGCCGATGCGAGTGAGATCAGGGCCGATGTTTCCTCCCAGGTAACCCATCGCATGGCAGGCGAAGCATGCAACTTTTTGCCCGTGAAAGATCTTCTGGCCGCGTCGCACATCGCCGCTGGGCAATTCCTTTAGCAGTGTTTCCATACCGGCAAGCTGCTCTTGTTTGGTTTCCGCCAGGGCCTCGATGAGTTTGGCTGCCTCCTCCCGCACTGTCGCTGGAAAATGGGCGAACAACTTGTGAAAATGATCAGGTGGAATCGACGCGGCACTGGTCGAATTCGCGAGCGCCTTGATAGCCGCTGCGCCTACGCGTTCCTGTTTGGTGTTTCGAAACGCCATGATCACTCGCTCGACTTCCAACGGCCCCACCTCCTCGATCAGTTCACAAACCGATTCCAATTGGCGGTCGGTAAACTTACCTCGTTGAAAGATATCAGCCGCTGTGGAACGAAGTTCCAATGGCTGACCTTCCATCACATGTCGGCAGGCGAGTCGAAATGATGTGTCAGTAGCTGCCTGTTCGTTTTTGGCCAAAACAGCAACCGCCCGAAGTCGTAGTTGAATCGACAAGTCGTCCTCGGCAGCAATTCGTTGCAATGATGTGTGCCATCCGGCGGGCATGCTCCCGCCAGAAAACGAAGCCGCTGCCAATGTTGCGGTTTCGATCGTTGTTTCATTCATTTCGTCCAGAAGTGACTTTACTGACACGTACCACATGGGCGGCGTCGGGCGAAGTTGGCTTTCAGTCATCGCTCGAAGAACAAGCTCGGCCCTCGCTGCTGGCAGACCTGGACCGCCGAGAGCGGATGCGGCGATCCGTTGCACGGCGGGATGCTTTGCATAATTAACGACAAATCGTTGTAACAAGTCAGCTTCACTCGGGCTAAATCGAGTCTTTGTTAACTGTTTCTTGAGAAAGGGGCTGATCGCTTCACCCCAATGCTCTTGGTGATCGGCGATCCAAACGGCAGCTTCGCGAACCGGCTTTGACTCCGTGTCAAGAAGAGGCAACACGGCGCTGGCCTGTAGCTGGTAATCGCCCATCTGGTCGAGAGCGATCATTGCCGCTCTACGCGTCATGGCGGCCGAACTCTCCAGGCCAAGCCGAGTTGATTCCGAGTTCCCAATCTCGATAAGAGCGTAAATGATCGAATGTTCACAGAATCGATCGTTACCAACCAAGGTAGCAGCGTCCAAAAGCGAGGGCACTGCGGACGGCATGCCGATTCGACCTAGCGCCTCGGCGGCCAAACGACATTCATGGCCAGATCCTTTTCGCACACGTTGCAGTACGGCCGGTAAGGCCTCCACGTCGCGCCACAAGGCAACAATCGATAACGCCGCCTTTCGCACGCCAACGTCTGAATCCAAAACTGCCTCTCTTATCGACGCGCGGGCCTCCGCCGAGTCCACACTTCCCAATGTCCAAACACTTCGACGTCGCACATCTGCCGACGATGAATTCCTGTCTTCATACATCGCTGCCACGCCCGCGTCACCAGCTAACCGCAAACGTTGAACTGCTTGCCTCCTTACCATAGGGCGTTCGTCGGCAAGTGCCTTCGAAAGCTGTTTAGGAGACATCGAAGTCCAATCAACGTCGTGGCCCCAAGGGTCTTGAAGAGTCTTCGAGTCATGTTTCCGCACTCGGTAAATTGCGCCCAGGACGTCCGGTTTCCAGAGTTGTGACGTCGGACAGCAGAGCTTGTACCAGCCGCCTGTATCGATCACTAAAAAACTACCGTCGGCATCCTCAATCAAATCTGTCGGATGAAAGTCCAGTTGGTCGCTGAGCAGGAAGTCGTCATCCTGTGTCGCAAAGCTGGCTCCACTTTCCGTTAATTGGTGCCGCGTGATCTTGTGCATGTTGAAGGAACAAGCAAACAAGTTGTATTGATAGTCGCTGCCCCAGGCGAGGCTTTCGCGGCACAACAGCCCGCACGGTGCGGCCGCACCCAAGTGAACCATGGGCTGCAACAACTCGCCTGTCCTCGGGTGCCCGTCCAAAACACCGTGAGGCTTTCCATAGATCCCTCCGTAGACGGCGTGAATCAAACCATCTCGACGGCCACCGCCCGGATGTTGCAGGAAGGTCGTCGTGAAAATCCGCTCCCCAGCGGGCGTAAAGACCACCTCGACTGGATTGTCCATTCCGCCGGTCATCACCGGCTCGATCGGCCCTCCGTCCGGATGGCGGCGAAAGATGTGGGCGGCGCGGGTCACCCACGGATCGCTATCCTCGCGACCGTATGTTTGTTCAGCAAAAGCGCCCTTGCACCAGTAGATCCAGCCGTCTCGGCCCAAGTAAGGACCGTGAAGGTCATTGGCGCAACCGGTCAGCGTCTTGGCATCGAACCACTCTTCCCGTAAGTCCGCAACTCCATCGTCGTCGGTATCGGTCAACTTCCAGATGCTCGGCGGCGCCGCGACGAAGAGCGACCCGTTGTGCCAGAGTGTTCCTTCGGGAAACATCATCTGATCGGCAAATACGGTTCGCCGGTCATAACTGCCGTCGCCATTGCTGTCTTCAAGTCGCAGTATCTGGTGCGGGCGCTCCTTCAGTTGAACCTGAACTTTGTCGTTCGAACCGCTGGACTCGGCCACATATAACCGGCCTCGATGATCGAAGTCGCAACAGATAGGGCGGGACACGATTGGCGAGGAAGCGGCCACTTCAATTGAAAAACCGGACGGCAAGATAAACCGGTGTCCATTGAGCTGAATCTCGACCGCCTCCACCGCAACAACCGTCGACAAGGTGGTCGTTAGGAGGAAACTCCCAAAGGCAATCATTGTGCGGAACATACTCGCCTCGGTGGTTAAACAGCCTCGATGTAGAGTCCGCTGACGCGATATTCAGGTCGATGCCGGTCGCGAAGTTTGATCGATCGGTATTGCACTACCGGTCGCTGAGTTTTTGTTGGAACATCCACTCCAGCAAGCCACTTTCGTTACTGTAAGCATTCAACCAACTGTTGTGGCCGACATCTGGCAGCTCGCTGTACTTTACTCTCTTGTTTCCAGCATCGCGAATCGCCTCCACCATACTGCGAGCCCGGCCGACGGGTACAGCGCCGTCCTTGTCGCCATGAAACGCCCAAATGGGCATCTTGGCAAATTTTTTTGCTTGCTTTTCATCCCCTCCACCACAAATGGGAGCGAGAGCGGCAACGCGATCAGGGTGCCGCGCCGCCAATTCCCACGCGCCGTATCCGCCCATCGAAAGACCCGTCACATAGACCCGTTGTCGATCCACGGGCTGCTCGGCAAGCGTCACCTTTATCATCTCGACAACGGTCCTAAGTTGATGCGACGGTGTTTCATCCATGGGCGTTGACTGTTTGTCCCCCCACGGCACATTGACCCACTGTTTTTCTTTGCGGCATTGAGGTGCGAGCAGGAAACAAGGAAACGCCTTGCGCATCGCTGATGTGGCCATCGGCTCTGGAAGATACTTCAACTGAGATTTATTGTCCGTTCCTCGCTCACCAGCACCGTGCAGGAAAATCACGAGTGGGTATTTTTTGTCCGATACCACGTTGGCTGGCGTCAGCAGACGATATTCGAACAGCTCGTCGCGATAAGGTCCGCCGCTGTATCGGATCGATTTAGCTTGAAACGGTTCGTCAGCAGCACTTTTTGAGATCATCATCATCGCCAACAGGATAAAGACCAGAGAAAGGACTCGATTCATGGTGGTTACTCCACAGACGACACGAACTGTTGTCATTTGTCATTGAAGAAGAAATGATACGCTGCTCGAAACCGGGATTATACACCACGATAACGGCCCTATTGCGACCGAATTCGATGCGGACGTTACAATATCCGATCACGCTGCCGAACCCTGTTGTTTATTTTTAATTCCCAGAAACGGTGCATCTTCATGCCACTCTTTGCCTCCCGTCCTGCATCTTTCAAAACAACTCTAGTTTGGCGATGCGCGTGGCTAAGTTTGATCTGTTTTTGGTTCGGGGCGGCGACGGCTCAAGATTCGGCCGACGAAACGCCTGACGAACAGGCGACGGAAATCGAGATCGTTCCGCTAATCTTGCCGCGACAACCTGACGGTGATGGAACGATACGCGTCAGCGGCGAGTTGAAACAATGGCACAAGGTGACTTTGTCGTTGAATGGTACCTTCGCTCATGAGCTCGATAACGAACCGAATCCATTTATCGGTTATCGCGTTAGTGTGCTCGTAACGCACGAATCCGGTTCGCCAGATTACAAGATACCGGCCTATTTCGCAGCCGATGGTGACGCGGCAAACTCATCGGCGGACAGAGGCACGATATGGCGCGCGCATCTTAGTCCGGACAAACCTGGCCGCTGGTTTTATACGTTTACCGTTCTCCGAGGTGCGCAGGCGGCCGTCGACGAACAAGCAATCGTGACCGAAATTGAACCTTTTCACGGTCGGTCGGGGCAATTTACTGTTCGCCCATCCGACAAGACGGGCCGTGATCTGCGAGCTCACGGTCGTCTGCAATACGTCGGCGAACGATATCTTCGATTCGCAACCACCGGTCGCTATTTTCTAAAAATCGGCGCTGACGCTCCAGAGACCTTACTCGGCTATGAAGATTTTGACGGGACCGTGGCAAACAACAAGAACGTCCCCCTAAAGTCGTGGGAGCCTCATCGAAAGGACTGGCAGTCGACGGATCCTACTTGGCAGCTCGGAAAGGGCAAAGGCCTAATCGGGGCGATCAATTACCTTTCATCCACCGGATGTAATGCCTTTTCTTTCCTGACATACAACGCCGGCGGTGATGGCGATAACGTTTGGCCATTCGTTAGCCGCAATGCGAAACGACACTATGACTGTTCTAAACTCGACCAATGGGGCGTCGTGTTCGATCACGCAACCAAACGTGGAATGTACCTGCACTTCAAGCTGCAGGAGACGGAAAATGATGACAATCGTGTTGGAGAAAAAAAGGACAGCAAGGTGCCGACGTCACTTGATGGTGGCGATCTGGGAATCGACCGAAAAGTTTACTGCCGCGAACTCGTCGCGCGTTTTGGTCACCTCTTGGCGTTAAATTGGAACCTGGGTGAGGAGAATACGCAGTCGACTGTTCAACAAAAAGCGATGGCCCGCTACATCCAACGCCTTGATCCCTATCAACACCTCATCGTGGTACATACGTATCCAAATCAACAAGACAGTGTTTACCGGCCACTATTGGGAGACCAGTCCGTGATTTCGGGTTGCTCGTTGCAGAATAGCCACATCAAGGACACGCATTGGCAAACGGTAAAGTGGGTTGAAGCGTCGACCACGGCGAAAAAACCGTGGATCGTAGCCTTCGATGAATCCGGCAGCGCTGCGCATGGCCAACCGCCCGATCTAGGGTACAAAGGCTTTACGGGACGCGACCGCAAAGGGAAGCTCACGTACACACAACACGACGTCCGACGACAGACGTTGTGGGGTACGTTCATGGGAGGTGGGGCTGGTGTCGAATACTATTTCGGATACCAGTTCGAACAGAATGATCTGCTCTGCGAGGATTGGCGTAGTCGTGATCAAAGCTGGCAAGATTGCCGGCGAGCAACTGAGTTTTTTGAACGTCATCTCCCATTTTGGGAAATGAAGAATCACGACGCTCTCGTCGGAAATGTGGAACACGACAACGACGTCTATTGTCTGGCAAGACCTGGCCACATCTACGCGATCTATCTTCCCCGTGGCGGCACGCGAAATTTGGATCTTGGCGGATTCGATCGTCTGTTTTCGGTCGGTTGGTACGACCCTCGAAACGGCGGCGAAGTCCAAAAAGGCACGGTCCAGCGAGTCAACGGCGGCTCGCTAGTCACGATCGGCTTAGCTCCGAACAAACGAGTCAATGATTGGGTGTGCGTCGTGCGTAGAGTGAATTGAGGTTGTCGTTATTCGGTGCGACTTAATAGTGTAAGGAGTATTTTTAGCTGCTCTTGCTCCTGGTCCATTCCGACGTGGCTAGTGAACGCTTACGAGAAACATCCGTGGGCTGCGTGAAGAAGTGGGTGAGAGAATGGAATTTCGACATGCTTCGTTCTTGGAGCGGGAAAGACCTTCAACGAGTACCCGCGAACTAACCGTTCAGGATACTAGCGTCAGGTAAAGAAGAAAACGGTGACAAGTCACGGCCCTCCAAAATTCTATCCACCTTATTCACTGCTCAAGTCCACCCACCGGCCAGCTTTCGCCGAAGCCATCGCCGCATCGGTAAACACCTGGGCGCGGTATCCATCTTCCAGGTTGGGCCAGTCAGGCGGTTGTCCATTCAACGCGCATTGAAATGCGGGAAAAACGTGCCGACCAAATCGGTTCACCAAAGGCACTGGTGAAATTCGGTCCAGCTCGATGGTATCACCGTTATTCTCAATTCTCGATATCGTTCCCAGCTGGCGATCTAGCACAAGCGACGCATCGCTGCCATGCAGCTCGAGGTCGGGAGCAGCGACACGACGAAACGAGGGGGCGTGTGAAACGATAATGGTCCCGACGACATCGCCTGGAAAGACCATGTTGATGTTTGCGTAGTTGACCGCAGTCGCCCGTCGCGTTTCCCGACTGTCGTCACTCGACGTGTTGGAGTGTGTCCCAGGCCATCGCATAGCTTCGGTCAGATTGACATCTCCGACATCGGGTCGTTCGGCGGCCAAGATGGCCGCATGCGTCAATACTCTGTCGGCCTCCAAGCCGGTTAGCCAGCGGAGGCAATCGTAGGCGTGCGACCCGACGTCGGCGATCGAACCGGCGGCGGAGAGCGACGCATCGTCCCGCCAAGTATGAGGTGTCCCGGCAGGACGCGGATTGTGCCATCGGCAAACGATCGCTCGCAATTGCCCCACTAAACCACCTTGCAGATGCTCTCGGATACGTTGAATCAGGGGAACATAGCGAGTCCAAAAAGGTACAAAATGCGCCAGTTCTGCGTTGGCAATGACATCGCGAATCTCCTTCGCTTCTTCGGCATTCATGCCAATCGGTTTCTCACAAATGAGATGCTTCCCCGCTTTCGCACAGGCAAGCGCCGCCTCATGGTGAAAAACATCAGGCGTAGCGATCAACACAATGTCCACATCTTCCGCTTCGACCACATCCTGCCAGCGAGTTGTGATTCGGGCGTCGGGATCTTCTTGCAGCGCGTCGTTTAGGAGTTGCTCTCTTCTCGCGCACATCCACGTGACCGATCCCTGGTCCGATGCCTCACGGATCTCGCGGCGATAGGGGACGCCAATGTACCCAGTGGCGCCTAGCACGCCGACTCGAAAACGCATGATATCCCTTTCGATGACTTCAGTTTCCACGACGTCGATTTCCTCGAATGCGGTATGCGTCGCCCCAACGATTCTATTTGTCGCCAGACAACTATCAATAGTTGTTTCATGGAAAGAAGAGACGTCGTCGCGCACAAACCTATGTGGATCTGGTCGAAATCGTCAACAAGGAATCGCTTGGTTTAGCTTACTGGCCAGCAACTGGTGCGGGCACAGTCTTGCGTCGAGCTTGAACGATAAGGCTGTGAGATTGTAGGCCTCGCCGTTGAGAGACGCGCGGCCAAATAAGATTGGTGTAAGCGCTGTGGTCCAACTCGAAACCAACGTCATGCAAAAGCGACACCAACTCCTCGTGACGCAGCACGACGACGTGCGGATTGACGAATCGGCCTCGCACCACGTTCATCGCCCAAGGTATCAACGTTGAGTCGCCGCGAATACGCTCCTGCGGTACGCAGATAACAAGACGTCCCTCCGTGGCGACCAAGCCGGATACGCGGTGCAGCAAATCATGTCGTGCATGCACGTGCTCGAGGACGTGAGACAGTATTACAACGTCGAATGTCTTTCCATCCAAATCACCGTTTCTCGCATCGAAATAGTCGATTCCGCCCTGTCGCCGTCGAGCGGTCTCGAGGGCGCTTGGATTAATGTCGGCACCGCTGACCTGGCACTTGGGCTTGCGGCGTTTTATTTGGCGGCTCACCCATCCGTCGTTGCAACCATAGTCCAGTACGGCCGCACCGTCACCGATGGCATCGAGAATAAGGCCCAACTCGACTTTCTTGTAGCGAAGTAGGTACCGTCCAAGGTACGTCGCTGCTTCAGCTGCCTTGGAGTACGCAGAATCGTACTTCACAAGGCTACCTCTAAATGCACGTCGACGATGGACCAGAAAGATGAAGAGACTTGGGCCAACATCCTGTCGCTGGAATACATGAGTAGTTCGTTCCTATCAGATTATCCGGGCATGTGAGAAAGGAGGCTGACCTGCCCGTGTACGCCACTGATGAAACGCGAGCTGGAACTCATGCAACGGTTGATACTCTAGAAACGTGGTTTTGTACACGGGGTCCGAGCGAATCTCACTTCGATGATCGCGGTAAATTCGGATCACGACACGTCCGAAGAACCACCGTCGGCCAGTCGACACAACCGGTGCGTTCGACGTGACAACTGGCCAGATGTGCCGGCGACGCCCAAAAACTCGCGGCGGTTGATCGATAAGGCATTGACCAATCGCCTGCCGAGTCGTTAAGCTAGTAGGCTGTATTAGTGTGGGCCGGAGACGCCAAGAAAACGCCATTCCTGTCGTATTCGTTCAAATTCGAGACTGCCGCCACGGCGACGCCTCATCGGAAGATTGATGAGCTTGTGTGCTGGTATCTTGCTTCTCGACCGCGGCCGGCCCTCCTTTCCCATGAATCATGGCGTTTAGATCTCCGTGTTGAGGCCCATTTACGGGGAAAGCTCAGTCCCTTTCCTCGTCCTGATCGTCTGAATCGACATCAGTCAGCGGACCCCACACGAGCCTTTTTGAAAGTACAAATCCTTCATGACGTTTGAATCTCTCGCTCTCTGCCAACCTTTGCTTAAGAGTCTGCAGACAGCGGGTTACCGGCAACCCACTCCAATCCAAGAGAAGGCCATCCCTCAAGTTCTCAAGGGGCGCGATCTCGTTGGATGTGCCCAGACGGGCACCGGAAAGACAGCAGCCTTCGCCATTCCTACATTGCAGCGATTGATAGAATCCTCGACCGAGTCGACTGGCGCGGCTCGTCGTCGTCAACGATCCGGTCGGCGGCCCATTCGCTCACTGATCTTGGCTCCGACCCGCGAGCTTGCCAGTC
>DUDC01000132.1:0-1242 GCA_012959465.1 Planctomycetaceae bacterium | reverse complement strand
TGCGACCTATGGAAAATTTACTCAACTCCGCCACACGGTAATTTTCGGTGGCGTTCGACAGGGACCGCAAGTCCGCGCGTTGCAGTCGGGTGTCGATGTGCTCGTTGCAACACCTGGTCGCCTTTTGGACCTGATCGGTCAAGGGTTCGTTCAACTCGCCTCAGTCGAAATATTGATTCTCGACGAGGCGGACCATATGCTCGACATGGGATTCATCCACGATCTGCGCAAGATCGTAAAGCAAGTACCCGTTCATCGACAAACGTTGTTGTTTTCTGCGACGATGCCGGCTGAGATTCGCGAGTTGGCAAAGCAGTGGTTACGGCGGCCCTTCGAGGTAAAGGTAGCGGCCGTTGCTTCGACGCCCGAGCTTGTATCGCAAACGGTTTGGTTCGTGGAACGACCCCACAAGACGGCGACGCTCAGTCGGTTTCTACAAGCGAATCACGGCTCAAAAACGCTCGTGTTTTCGCGTACCAAACGGGGCGCCGACAAGATCGTTCGCCTGCTGCAACGCGACGGGATCCACGCCCTCGCGATTCATGGAAACAAAAGCCAAGCACGACGAAAAGCCGTAATTCATGAGTTCGGATCACATCAACCACCCGTGCTCGTCGCCACAGACCTGGCGGCCCGCGGACTCGATTTTTCCGACGTAGCTCACGTCATCAATTACGACTTACCTGACACTCCGGAAACGTACGTTCATCGTATCGGCCGCACGGCTCGAGCTGGGGCTTCAGGCCAGGCCATTTCATTCTGCAGTCGCGATGAACGGCCTCTTCTCCGCATGATTGAGAAACTCACTGGCCAGCAGATTCCAGTAATGCAGATGCCGGCCGATTCGGCCCGCAGTCGGAAAGACAAGTCGGACGGTGAAACCGAACAAGGAAACGGCGTCCTTGCAGACCAGAAACAGTCACCCAAAGACGTGGTACGAGGCAAACCCAGATCCCAGCGAGGGAGCATCTCGAAAGCGTCGACTGGATCGAAACGTCGCCGTTACGGCAAATCATCCTCGGGTCGGCGAAACAATCGATCCGGGGCCACGGGAAGCCGGTAGAGTGTTCTTGTGGGCAGTTGACATGCGTTTCGGTGGGCAAGAAAAGGGGTAGTTAGGTCATTTAGTTTTGTCCGCAAAGAGGATAGAATAACAGTACGTCAAGCCGACGTATTTTTGCAACGAGGCGGTGTAGGCTTCGCGACGGACCGTGCCAGCACCTGTCGATCCTATCCTTGGAT
>DUDC01000131.1 GCA_012959465.1 Planctomycetaceae bacterium | reverse complement strand
TTATTGGACATCTTGACGAGCCAGCAATACAAGCACGAAACGCAAGCGAGTGAGTCTTTTGCCGCTCTCGAGACTCACTCGCTTGCGCTTCGTGCTTGTATTTTCAGTGCCGCAGTCTTTCAATTTACCGGACACGATTGGGCACAGCCAATGGCACACATTAGAATCACATTCGTGGTGGTTTGCCACGTCTTTGAAAAGAAAGAGAAACATGCGAGCTAATCTTCTTGTCCAAAGCATGGTACTTATCTCCGCTTCGTTCGTTGCAACCAAGGCCAACGGTCAAGGTGCAGCGGCACGCCTCTCGGTTTGGGACACGCGTCACGCATCCGCAGCACGGTTGTCGGCGGTGGACTGGGCTGAGAAAGATGAGTGGCGACAGATATCGCGCAATCAGAAAGTCCTTTCTTTCAAGGGCGACTCTGTAGTCACGAACGGACGGATTCTCGCCGTGTTGCGGAAGAGAGAATCCGCCGTGGACATCTATTCGATCGAGTCTGGCGAACCCGTGTGGCGAGTGCAGGCTCGCCTGCTGGCGACCGACGGCAAACCGGCCACGCGTTTGGAACGGATCGCTCTTGTTGAAAACACAAGATCCGCTGCACGTTTGGAAGCTGTCTATCAGACGGCCGATGGGGACTCGATGACGGCCAGCTTTCGACTGAAGCGAGGTGGAATCTCGCTGGAAACGGTGCCAGGTCCTGGCGCGGGCGAGCTTCGAGTGGAAGCTCCAGGGCGGTACGTCGTTTTGCCCGACTTTTTCGCCGATGACATTCTGATCGACGCAACGAAGATCCCTGTCGCTTCAGCAGAAGTACCGAGTGAAAATTTCCTGTTGCACATGACTGGCGATGGCGACGCCATCGCCATGTGCGTGTTCGAGAACAGTGATCAAGACGTACAAGTGACGTTTGCGGGCAGTGGTGATCGTCGAATTGCCACTGGATCTGAGATTCAGTTCACGAAGGGGGCCAGAGTTTGGATCGCGCTAATGGAGGGACGCGGAATCTGGCATGCGTTTGATGTCAAGAATGAAGATGCCGGCAAAATCATACCACTCGATTGGAAAGTACCCTTTGCGGCCCAGTGGCGTACCGACTTCACGCGCCGCAATGGACTGACCGATAGTTGGGAGATGTTGTATCCGTCCAAAGATGGCAACGGTTACATCAAGCCTTCGTGGTTGCCCGGCGGCTCGGGCGGCAGCAAGCCAAGTCTAACCGCTACCGGTGAAATCGACGTAGACGCTTACAAGGTCGGTGGGCCAGCATCGAACCGTTTAGGACCGGACCGCGAACGTTGGATCACGGTCTTGGGACGGTATGTCTACCCGTGCTGGACGGACGAACAGCGAATGGGCTTCGTCCAACCGCTCAAGCACCGAAAGCGGGATGACTTGATGTTTCGCGGTCCCGCCGTCACCTATCCCATCAACCGCCTGCCAGAGACGCCGATCGACACGTACACAACGGTGGATGTCATGCGCAGTACGCTGGGAGTTGGTCCATGCGAGTACATTTTGAACGTCGAAGGACAACGGCAAGATCACGTGGGGCGGGCAACTTGTCACGTCCGCCGACTGTTGAACGAGATTTACCAGAACAAAGAACAAAAGTCGAAGCAGAAGGAAATCAACATCTACCTTGGCGATGGTCTCGATTTTGTAAAACACATACGCAATCGAATCGATCTCTACATCGAGTTTAGACACGACATGCAAAAGTACCTCGCCGTACAGAAGAAGACGCACCCTGAGCTGGAGAGTACTTTGACGGAAATGGAGAAGATCATCAGCGAACTCGACGAACGACTGGCCGACCGTCACGACGGGATCAAGTCACCAGCATACGTCGTCGCGCTCAACACTGGGTTCCGGAAGAATCTGCTCAACTATGACGGGGAAGATTCGCTGGCCCGACTCAAGACATACACCGACGCACTGACGAGAGTTGGCGGCAGTCAGGACAGTCTCGTCGGTGAATGCCGTTGGATTGTGCGGACACTTCGTCAGCGTGCCGCGATCGCCATGGCAGTGGACCCCACATTTGCGGAGATTGGCAAGGAGATCCGTGCCCGAACCCAAAAAGTCCTACTCAAACCGTCGGCTTACGAAGGAGCACGGCCTTGATTTATTTTGGAGTACGGAGTGTCTCTTAAGAGAATGACCCCTGCGTTGGTCCCGGCTTTACTTGCTTTTTTGCTTGTTCTTTCCGGCTGCGCCAAGAGAGATTCCTCAGAACTCGCTGCTACCAACATGGCAACGAAGGTCGTCGAAGGCGAATTGGGTGGCGAGTTGGTTTTCATTACAGGCGGGCAGTTCATCATGGGTGACCCAAACGGCTCCCCGGATGAGACACCTCACGAATTGCGCATCGATTCGTTCTACATGGACACACAGCCAGTTTCGCAGCAGCTCTACGAAAAGGTGATGGGAGTCAATCCCTCGAAACGAAAGGGACCAAACAACCCGGTCGAACGGACACAATGGACCGAAGCCGTTTGGTTCTGTAACCGATGTTCTGAGCTGGAAGGGCTGACACCCTGTTACGAACTGGGCACATGGGAATGCAATTACGAAGCGAACGGTTACCGGTTGCCGACGGAGGCGGAGTGGGAGTACGCCTGCCGCGCCGGGACGCAAACAACGTACTTCTTCGGCGATGATGACAGCCAGCTGTCCAAATTCGCCTGGTGCAAGCCGCATTCTCTGGGACGAACGCGCCCAGTCGCACAGAAGTTGCCCAACCCATGGGGCCTGTACGACATGCACGGCAACGTTTGGGAATGGTGCAATGACTACTATAGCGAGACCTACTATTCCGAGAGCCCGCTGAAAAACCCGGCCGGTCCAGCGAGCGGAAACAAGCGAGTGTTGCGAGGTGGAGCGTGGAGTTCAACGGCCGATGCATGTCGCGCCGCTTATCGTCTTAGTGAGTTCCAGGTCTTTACCGATGCCTGCTTTGGTTCGGACAGTTACGGATTTCGTCGGGTACGCAACGGCACGTCGACGCCTCGGAATGAGACGCTGGTAGCCAACGCTGGTCGCGACAAAGCGACCGAACCTAAACAGGCAGTTGTTGCGCCGCCAGTTCACGTCGAGTCATCGGAACGAAGAATCTTGCCGAATGGGAAGATCGATCCCGATCGGCTGCGGGGCACGATCATCTTCGCCAGTAACCGAGGCACTTCGCTCGACATCTGGAAGATGAAGGCAAATGGAACGGGCCTCCAGCAACTTACAAATGATCGGCACGCTGATGCCGATCCCCGATTCTCGCCTTCCGGTGACCGCATCATATACACAACGTTGCGAGACGGCTTTCCACACATTTGGATCATGAACGCCGACGGATCGAATCCTCGGCACGTTGCCGAGGGGTCCCAGGCGGCGTGGTCCCCCGATGGTAAGTCGATCGTCTTTATTCGCGCCGACCAAGCGTACATGCGAGAGTTGAGCTCGAGCGATGAACGGCGCGTGACTCCCGAACAATGGCAGCGGTGCGGCGTCCCAGCTATGAGTCCCGATGGAAAGCAAATTGCTGTGGCAAGCCGCCACCTTGAACGAATTGGCATTTTCCTGCTCAGCACCGACGGAACTAGCTGGCAGCAACTAAAAACAGAAGATGCATGCTGTACGCCGCAGTGGTCCCCTGACGGCCGACAGATGGTATTTCAAACAGACAAGGGACACATCCACCTCTATTACACGGAAGATGAAGCGGAAGAGCAAGTTACCTTTGGCGCGGACGTCCAGCACGATGCGCGATTTTCGCCGGACGGCTCGATGATCGCTTTCTGTCGCGCCCCCAATGAAGATGGACCGTGGCAGATCTGGATCACTGATTTACAAAGCGATGACTTGGTCTCGATTCAGATCACGAATCAAGGCTCGAACCGCCTACCCGACTGGCATCGAAACGAATAATCCGATCGAACTAAGAACCCGATTCATTTGCCCCCGTGTAGACCGCCAGGCAAATTCCCAACCTGGCACGGCACGCGATAATCAAAGCAGTAAGTGCTAGGTCACTCTAAACAAACGCCATGCGAGAAACAGACGTGTTCGACACCATAGCTGCCAAAAAATCATGCCGAGTTCGGCACAGAGTATCTGCGATCGTTCTAATAATCTCGCCCGTACTACTGTCATTGTCACTCTTAAACAACAAGTGTTCTGCGGAGACAAAA
>DUDC01000130.1 GCA_012959465.1 Planctomycetaceae bacterium | reverse complement strand
CGTTGCGGCTTAACCCGCGTTACGATTACCTGTCTGAAATTCCGCTCCTCTATACACTCCAATTGTGTACCGTTGGCCGCTTCCGCGGCCGCCGTACTTTCCACCGGGGCCCTGCGCCGACAAGGTGGTGTCCATCGTGCCGACGAGCAAGACGAACGTGCCGAAACCAGCGAGCCAACGGTTCGATCTCATGACTACACTGTAACTGGGACTGGTCCGGATTGGGGTCGGTGGCTTGGCCAAGTCATTCGGATATCTACTGCAGTCGTGTGCGTCTCGGTGCGACGTCGTTCATGGGCAACCCGCCAGGCTTAATCGATCGGCAGTAGCCAAGAACCGCAGCCTCTCGGTCACAGCAGGTCAGGCCGTCACGAGGACTTGCACGGTTTCCGGCAACTGGTCTGCAGGATAGTGACGAAGCCTGGCTGTTAGGGTCGTCGACAGTACGAATCCACGGGCGAGAATCAGCTGGCTCCGATGATTGCAAACGTCTCGGGCGATTACCATTCCAGGTCGGAGATCACGAGGCCGCACACTGACTACTTCGATTGACTCACTCCCGCCGTGAATTTGAGCTAGTGCACTCAGGACCTTGGCGTCGTAGTCGTCTCGACGACTGAGCATGCGTGCGAGGGAGAAGGCTGGCGACTCAGAATCTCCGCTCCGAGTCTCGGTGACGTCAAAATCGTGAGCGACTCGAAGAATCTCTGCCGCTTTCCTGACCCAGTCGGTGGAGTCGATTCCGTCGGATGATTCGTACATGAGGTGGAGAATCGCGCGCACCTTCTCAAGTCGTGGAATCGGTCCGAGGGTCTCGGCGATTAGCGTGGGCATCTCGGCCACCAGCTCCGATTCACGGGCCGTGAGATCTGCACCTCTGTAGAATTTCTCCGCCAGGTCGGTCGGCAAGCACATTGCCCCGATCTGAGAGAGCATCGCCGCGACATCGATCGCCCATCGATGTTTCGCTGGAAATCCGGTCGCCGTCGCCAGCTTGTCGGCGAGAGTCTTCAGCCGAGACGCTCGTTCGAGCGCTGCGGGAACAGCTGCCCCCAGCACGTTCGTCAGCGCGATCACCGTGCCGCGCAGAGTCTGTTCCAGGAGCACTTGCTCAGCGGTGACCAGTTGGAACTGCTCAACAGCGTCATCGACTGAACTGCGCAGCTCGTGGTCTTCGAAGGGCTTTGTCAGGAATCGAAAAATGCCGCCCTGATTGACTGCCCGGACGGCCGCGTCGAGTTCAACAAATCCTGTCAACAACATGCGCGTAGTCTTTGGACAAAGGGTGCGCACCTTCGCCAGAAAATGAATCCCATCCATCTCGGGCATGTTCATGTCCGCGATGACGACGGCGAATTTCTTCGTGGTCTCGAGCCTTCGGATCGCGTCAATTGCAGATGTCGTGGTGTGGACGACGTGATGCGTCCCTAGCGTGAATTGCAACAATTCGAGGACATCATTGTCATCATCAACGCAAAGAATCGAGTCTTGAGATTCAGTCATGGTAACAACGGGGAAAACCGCCGAGTGAGAATCGATGAGGCCTCCTGACTACGCTCTGACCGCAGCAATCGGTTGGGCAGAAGAGTGGAGTCTTGCGGTGCGCATGGTAGAGGACGTCGTTGGCCTGTTGCGCATGGACCAACGGAATTCTTGGAGGATCTAGAGTTCACGCCTGACACCCTGGTGGTAGGACTGAGCCGTGGTCAACGGATTCATTGAGCTATGGATCGCGACGCGGTCATCATGGAATCGGTTAGCGACTCAATATTGTCCTTGATCACCGATAGCTCCACACCCTCGTGGAGAAGGGCGAGGATTGTCTGCGCGATCTCTGTAATCTCTGGGAAGCCATAGTTCCCGGCTGTGCCCTTGACCCTGTGGACGGTGTTCTCGACGGCTTCGGTGTCGCCACTGTTCATGCTGGCTAGCAGGAGTTCAGCGGTTTCCGCGAGTCGCCGGCAGTAGGACTTCTGTATGTCGGCAAACGCCGGGTTGTCCGCGATTGTCGACGGCTTCCCGATCGGCTCAGAAGGTTGCTTGGTTGTACTCATGCCCACGTTGTTGGTATTCCTCGAAGCGAGCACCCGGAGCAGGTCGGCAGGAAGGACGGGCTTGGTCAGATAGTCGTCACAACCGGCGTCGATGCATCGTTGCCGATCACCTGCCATGGCGTACGCGGTCAGGGCGATAATTTCGGTTTGCACCGTGGCGGCGCGGATCTCCTTGACCGCTTGGTAGCCATTCATGACTGGCATCTGCATGTCCATCAGGATTGCGTCGAACGGTTGTTCTCTGTCCCAGGCAGTCACCGCCGCGGTCATGCCCTCCTTACCGTCGTTCGCAGTAGTAACGGTGGCGCCGAAGTCCTCCAGGAAAAACCGAATGATCTGCCGGTTGGCTGGATTGTCGTCGACGAGAAGTACATGTTGGCCGCTCAGGCTGGTGGCAGCGCAGCGCTCATCGGATCGCGGCTTCGACACGCCGACGGGACTCGTCTGCTGTGAAGTGATCGGTACGCCGACCGGGATACTTACGGTGAAAGTGCTGCCCTGACCGATCTCGGACTCGACCTCGATGCTGCCACCCAGAAGCTCGGTGATTCTCTTGGATATGTTCAGGCCCAAGCCAGTGCCGCCGTATCGCTGCTGACGTTGGTCGTGGACCTGGGTGAACTTGGTGAACAGGTTGCTGAGAAGCTCCGGCCGTATCCCGATTCCAGTGTCGGAGACGGCAATCGCTAGTGACGATGAACCGCGCTTTGGTTCAGTGGCACTGATTTGGAGGGTGACGCCACCTTCGTCGGTGAATTTGAGGCCATTGGATAGGAGATTGACCAGCACCTGGCGGAGTCGGAACGCGTCGACCAGAATGCGTTCAGGGAGGTCAGTCACGATCTCGACTCGAAGCTCCAGGAGCTTCTCGCGGATCATCCAGCTGAATGAAGTCGTCACATCCCTGATGAGTTCGGCGAGATCGCACTCGGTCGGTGTGATCGGAAGCTGGCCTGCCTCGATCTTGGAGATGTCCATGATGTCGTTTATCAGGTTCAGCAGAAAGTCGGTGTTGCGGCGCAGTATCCCGCACCACTCATCGCGCTTGGCCGGGGATTGATCTGGTCGGGCGATCAACTCGGCATAGCCCGCGATTGCGGTCATCGGGGTGCGAATCTCGTGGCTCATATTGGCAAGAAATTCGGCCTTGATTTGTCCCGCGGCCTCGGCCTCGAGGGTTCGTTCGTGCACGCGTACTTCTAGACTGTTTACCAGCTTGGAGAACGATGTTGCGAGTTCCACGACTTCGCGCGGCCCGGTACGGGTAAATTGCGCGTCAACCACCGCCGTTTGTGCGTCACTGGCCTCCTTGGCCAATCGCACCAACGGCTCGCTGATTCGTTTCGAAGTCCATCGCCAAGCGATGATCATCATCAAGAGCAGGATCCCGCCGATGAACTGTTGGCGAGAGCGCTTATGGTGTTCGCTCGCGAGGTGTGCCTCGAGGTGACCGTCAACGTGCGTGCGGAGTCGGACCCTTGAAAGCTCAAGGAATTCGAGGGCAATCTCGGACTGCTGATCCATCTCCGAGAGCAATCGATCGAGCGAATTCGCGCGGCCATCCTGGCGCAGATTCCCCACGATGTTGAGACGGTTGTTGTGAGCATCAATGAAGGTGCGCACATGTTTCAAGCTGTTGGCGTTCAGCATCCCAAATACCGAGTTCTCGACCACTTGTAGTTGCTCATCGACCTCCCGCCCCAGCCGCTCGGCACCTTGTAGGAGGTAGGTGAGATCGGACCCGAGGACCAGATCTGACACCATCAACCACTGAGAGAAGGAATCAACGAAGCGCCCGAAGTCGCGTTGGACCAGCACCGCGTCGCTAGCTTCGCGCTGGGCTCGAGTCGTGTCAGCGTTGATGCGTTCGATCGCCCAAAGTGAGATCAAGCCACCCAGCAAGCCCCACATGATCAGGCAGATGATATAGCTCTGAACTCTCAGCGTCCCTCTTCCTGCCGCTCTTCTACCTTGGTGACCCCGCTTGATGATCCACGACTTGGAGTCGAGCGGTGACCAGTGTGAAGTCGCTGGCGAATTACTAAGTCGAGGTAGGGACGCCGGTTGCCCGGCGCCCCCCTCACAGATCCCGGCGTGCGGTTTTCCCGCACCGGGCTCTTCACGATAACTCGCAGTTTTACAGCCCATA
>DUDC01000129.1 GCA_012959465.1 Planctomycetaceae bacterium | reverse complement strand
CCGGTAGCCTCCAGCATCTCGGGAAACGCCCCGTGGTTCGGCTGCACAACGGGCACTCCGGCCGCCAACGATTCCAGCACGAACAACCCTTTGGGCTCTTGGTAGACGGTCGGAACGGAAAGCACATCCAATGAGCGGAGGAATTCGGCCTTCTCGCCTCGGTCAACTTGCCCGACGTACTCCACTTGATCAGACAACCCCACCTCGCGCAACTTGTGGAACACGGCCTCGGCATAATCCTTGTTCTGTGGGCCCAGCCAACCTGCCACTCTCAAGCGGACGTCGTGGTCGGCAAGTTCTGCGTGTTGAACCAAAAGTGCGAACGCGTCGGCCAGTACATGCAGTCCTTTCTCGGGCGCCAGCCGAGCGAGATAGCCGATCGTCAGCCGATTGCTGGGTGATTGGGGCGGCGACTGGCGAATCGTTGCGAGGTCTTCGCTATCGATTGCCAGTGGAGCGATGTGGAATTTTTCACGTGACAGGTTTAGGTCGCGACTCATGAAGTCGGCGTAGAAATGACTGTTGGTGATATAGCCATCGACGTGACGGTCGATCTTGGTCAACAACCGACGGCACTGCCGCAAGTGAGTTTCCGGGAGGTCCCGGAGGAAAATGTCGTCTCCCTGCAACGTAACCAAGACGGGCACGTTCAACCGGCGTTTGATCTCTGGCACACAGCCAGCAATCAGCATGTTCGTGAGCACGACGACGGAGGGTTTCACGTCGCCCTCCAACCAGTCGACCAGCTTCTTCACCTCACCATGCTGCGGGCCATCGGCGCCCCGCAACATCGACACCGTGAGGTCACCGAGCGCGGCGGCGCTGGTTTTCATGGCGCGGCTGGCGACCCAGCGAAGCAAACGAGCATTGTCGAGCCAACCGGTGATCGGTCGAGGTGCCCAACGTAGCCAGGGCATTTTCTGGCGGAGGTAGACGTTGATTCCCCCGAAGAAGACTCGCTTTTGGCTGACGTTGGATTCGTCCGTTCGGATCGGCGTGTAGGTCGGGATCAGCACGGCGTCGACGCCTCGACTAATCAACGCTTTAACCAACGTGTTATCGTGCATGCAGCTGCCACAAAACATGCCGCCGGCCCCAGCCGTCAAATAGGCGACTCGGCCGATCTTCGCGTATGCATCAGGTGCGGTCATTTTTCGATACGTGGCAACAAGGAAGGAATGGAAATTGTGGAATGATCAGCGGTCTTTATCATTGTAAAACGGACTGACGGCGAATGTGGTAAACCGGTGCACTTACCATTTTGCCTTCTCAGTCGTCCATTTTCCATCTACGCTACGGTACCAATAAACTCACTTTTGTCCCCTGTTACGATCTACTGACTCATGAGTGACGTCATCATAAGCTGGACCATTCGCTTTGCGCTGCTGCTGCTGTGGTTCGCCTGGTGGTTACGACTGAAACGTGCTGGCCGAGCGGCTGCCTGCTGTTTCTTCGCCAGCTGGTGCGTCTATGCGTGTCACGTGCTGGCAGCCTTTCATTGGGTGCACGACTGGAGTCACCGTCATGCCGTCGAACACACGGCCGAGGTCTCCCGTCGAATCACCGGCATATCTGCCGGGTTTGGGATCTACTTCAACCATCTGCTGATGGTGGTCTGGCTGTGGATTGCCTGGGACGCCTGGCAGCAGACACGAAGTGAATCGTCGTCGTCTCGCTCGACTATCCTCCGTCGCTGCGCTCTCGTCTATCTCATATTCATGGTCATCCAAGGCGCCATTTTATTCGCGCCACTGGGGACCGCCGTCGTCACCACACTGATGTTGGCCGGACTGACCTATCTGACTCTGAAGAATAGAAGATCGGCCGATTAGTCGCGGGGCGTGGCCGCTCAGTCTGCGCAGCAGTAGCCGTACGAGGAGACGGTACAAATGAAATGCCAGTGGGTCTTGACCCGGTCCCCGTTACTTTGGAGACAGGGTGCATGAAATACGACGACCCTGCATCTGCGGCCGGGAGTCAACCTTCCCGTATTCCTCCAACACCTCGATGACCTGGTTCATCACTCGCCGTCCCTCTTCGATGTGGGCCATTTCTCGGCCACGAAACATGACGGTGACTTGCACCTTGTCTTTGTGCTGTAGAAATCCGATCGCCCGTTTGACCTTGAAATCAATGTCATGTTCGCCGGTCTTCGGTCGTAAACGAATTTCCTTTGTCTTGGTGTGGTGCGAATGTTGGCTCTCCTTCTTCTTCTTGTCGTACTTATACTTCCCGTAGTCCATGATGCGGCATACAGGAGGTCGTTCATTTGGAGCCACTTCGACAAGATCCAGACCGTTCTCTCGAGCTTTCTCAAGAGCTTCATCCGTCGCGATGATTCCTAGTTGAGATCCGTCCGAACCAACGACACGAATGGGAGAGATGCGAATTTGATCATTCACTCTTGCTTGAACGCGTTCGATTTCCGTAACCTTTTCTATACACGTAACTGGAATTTCAAGTCTATGAACCGATTCGTAGACTTTACTCTATCCGCAAAAAATCCGGCTTACCGCAAGAGTATCGACGACACAAGTCGCCGGCGTCAACCGGATTCAGACGATTTTCGGGGTTTCCACCACCGACCCTAGGGCGTCGGATCGGGGTGAGTGGAGGTCCGTTCGATAGCTCTCCGCCGCCAAACTGCAAGGGAGCCGGCTGCGATCAACAAAACGGCCATCGGCAGCAACAATCCCAGACGGTCTGGGCGAGCGGCCCGTTTTGCGAGGAAAACGTCCGATTTCCATCCGGAAATGACATATCGTCCGCTGTTGACGCTCTTTCCTTGAATCACATTGAGTCGCCAATTGACCGGTTGTCGCTCGGTCTGGCCCTTGCCGAGGGCCTTGGCGAGCGTTTTGGGCAGCTCGTCGGTGCGGACCGGGACGTTTTTCTTATAGTGGGGATTTGCCCATCGCAACTGGTTGGTGAGCGCGTGATACGAACCGCCATAGTCGAGCGAACCGCCATAGTCGAGCGAATCGTCAGTCAGAGTGGTCAGCTCGACATCGAAGACGCCCTGCCTGGAGGAAAAGAGCAGTGGGTAGTAAGGTCTCTCACTTTCAAACGATAGGTGCAGCGGCGGAAGGACGCCCGTTGATGCGACTCCATCGACGCCGGCCGCCGGATTGATCTTCACGCAGAGGAAAGTGAATTCCTGGTCGATGAAGTACTTCATGTGGCCGGGGTCTTCCTTGGGGAAGCCATTCTTCGCCAACCATTCGTTAAGCGCTTGCAACGCGTTGCTTCCGCGAGCCCGCACGGGCTGAATATCGTAGGGGCCGATTACTTCTCTTTTTCCAAACTCGAGAGTCGGCTCACGGAGGGCATCGACTGCTTTTGCCGCACCACGATTCGCTTGGGCGGTAGGTGGCGGGGTTGGACGCAGCAGTTTAGTGGCCCAACGGCCGGTGTCGTGAAAGACCTTCTCGTCGGCAAGGTGGTAGGCAGACGGCTCGCTTGGCGTGGTGATGATCCATGCGAAATGGGATGGAGTCTTGTCACCAGTTATCTTGTAGTTGACTCGCAAGATCAACTCTTCGCGATTTCCGTGATGGATCAAGATCGCCTGATGCCTCCGCTGAGAAATCCGCCCATCAAAATCTCGGGGCAGCATCATGCATGCCAGTGCCGAGTTGACCTGCATCGCACAGATAGCTGTCATTGCCAACGAAAACGAGACCGAATTCTGCCGGATACACATTGCCTGGTCTCCCGCTCTTGTAGTTATCAAACCGAGATCCACCGGCACAGGGCCGCTGGGTCCAAAGCAAACAAAATCAGCCGGTATGCGTTAGCGTCCGGTTCAGCCCGGTCCATCCATCTGCCCAAATGCCCGCCACATCTACGACGATTCAAGGAACGGCAGCGATTCTTGGAGCGACCCGACGGCATATTTTTGCCGGCGACAGGTCCTTGAAAACCGGCCGAGATCCGCGATACTGACCGTTGACGTGCACAATCCGACGTGTGTCTCTTGCACGCAAGATCCTCCCTCATAACGGCCGATATTCAGAGACATATCAAAATCCGGGCGGTTAGCTCAGTTGGTTAGAGCGCCACGTTGACATCGTGGAAGTCGTTGGTTCGAATCCAATATCGCCCACTCAGACCCTCAGCACTAATCGGCACACGATAGTGAATGAGGGTTTTTTCGTTGGTTTTTCGCATGTTTTTTGAGGTGCATGACTTATCTGTGCTTGGGCATTG
>DUDC01000128.1 GCA_012959465.1 Planctomycetaceae bacterium | reverse complement strand
AGCTGATCCCTTCTGTTCACGTTTCCTGTAGTGAAAGTGAATTGGAGTATTATAAATTGCCGTACCGACTCCGCGATGTGAGTGGGACGGTATCATTCGAAAACGATCACCTGTCCGTCGGCCTCACAGCCCCGTTGCACGGGACAACGCTCACCATCGACGCGGAGCTGGATCGGCCAGGTCCAGATGGGGTCGGCGAGATCAATATTCGCACGGCCGGGCATGTGCCGTTGGACAAAGAGTTCACTGCTGCACTGCCGGAACAGTCGCAACGCTTCATGCTCGACCTCTCGCCGCGTGGCTGGTTCAAGGTGCATGCGAGATTTTTTCGTCTCGATACCAGCGCCCCCAAATCCAAACATATAACCATCGAGGTCAGGGATGGATCGATTCAGCACGCCAAGTTTCCCTACGCGGTTCACCGCATTGAAGGTGTCGTGGAAATGTTGGACGACACTTGGACGTTTAAGGAATTGCGAGGTGGTAACGCGAGTGGATACATCACGGCGACTGGAAGTTGGAATCCACGTTCGACCGACAGTAAGGACTCTAGTCTGACGTTCAAATGTCACGATGTTCCGTTGAACGATGAGTTGCGAGACGCCTTGCCAAGTGGAATGAAGCGACTGTGGAATGACATTCATCCGAGTGGCACGATTGACTACCTGAAGGTCGTATTGGGCTACCGCGAAAATTCGCGGCAGTTGTCGTTAGATGTGTTTGGACAAAAGTGGGACGGGCGACAGCACGAAGCGGGGCGTTCGGTCTCCGTTGTGCCCAGTTGGTTTCCGTATCGATTTGATGACGTTACCGGCACGTTCCGGTATGTCGATGGACGAGTCGAGTTGAGACAAATTCGCGGACGTCATGACCAGACGGAAGTTCAGCGAGTCAACGGAGTGGGTACGATAGCGAGGAATGGTGAGTGGCGGGTTCAACTCAGCGATCTGGCTGTCACAAACTTGCATCTCGATCACGATCTACTCGAGGCTTTCCCGGAGACGCTGAGCCGTGGTTTGTCGCGGATTCGAGTCCATGGTCCTGTCGGAATGCAAGGGCGAGTTGCTTTTCACGGCGGTCGAGGCGAGGTGCCGGAGGTCAATTGGAAACTCGACTTCGACTTGGAGGATGTCCGAGTTGAATGCGGGACG
Source organism: Planctomycetaceae bacterium (assembly GCA_012959465.1). GTDB lineage: Bacteria > Planctomycetota > Planctomycetia > Pirellulales > Pirellulaceae > UWMA-0346. The sequence goes on along the minus strand of DUDC01000128.1, from coordinate 24,211 downwards.
TCACTCGACCACGTGCGGGGCCAAATGAGCCTCGACGGGATCGCCAATAGTCGTGGTTTTGTCAGTGATGGTCGACTGACAATCGACTCCATGTTTTTCAAAGATCATCAAATTGTGAAAGTCACCGGCCCGATCAGAATCGAGCCAAAACAGATCTATATCGGAAGCTATGCGACGGAACGCCAAGGTCGCGACATACCCCAGTCGGTACAGGGACGCATACTGGGCGGCATCATGACCATGGACGCGAAGGTGGACGCCATTTCGGGAAAGATGAACCTTGAGCTGGCACTGGAAAGCGGTGACTTGCGCCTAATTGCACGTGAATTTACCTCGAAGCGAACCGACGTCCATGGGCGAGTCTCTATAACGGCGACGTTGGTCGGGAAGGCCAGCGATCCGGAAACATGGCGGGGAGGTGGAATCGTGCGACTGTGGGATGCCGATTTGTACGAGTCTCCGTTCATGGTGAGGCTGTTGAGCGTGGTGAAGTACGCTCGTTTTGATGAAACGTCTTTCTCGCGTAGCTCCATGGACTATCGCGTCGAAGGCGATCGAATTGTGTTTGACCACGTGACGTTGGATGGCCCCATTCGCCTGCAGGGTCGCGGCGAATTGACCCGGCAACGACAACTCGACATGAACTTCTATGTCGAGATTGTCGACGAGATACGCCAAATACCGTTCCTGAGATCACTCGCCATCGGGGCCAACAAGAATGCCTTGGCGATTAGTGTTAAGGGGACATTAGACGAGCCCATCATCGTGAAGCAACCATTCCCGGAGTTGAACCGTGGCTTGCAGGAGATTTTTGTCGATAAATCCGCTCGTGACGGGAATGCCGGACGTTCTCGCAGCGGACGTTAGCCAAGAGCTATTGTTAATCAGAGTCATGGAGGTTTGCTAGCTGTAGGAAAACGGAAACTGATCGCCGCAAAGGAGAGATGGGATGAGTATGGCGCCGATGGGTCCACTAGGAAGTATCGCCGGTTCGCCACTGGCTCAAACGAAAGGCGGAGAAGCCGATCGCGCTCGCCAAGAGTCGGCGCGACAAACGAATGCGGAACGCGCTCAAGAAAAATCCGAGAATGCAGCCGGCTTGGGTGCTGCCGAGGAAGAACACGAAGCAGCGGACCGAGACGCCGATGGTCGGCGACTCTGGGAGACGAATGAACAGCCGACCGACGGTGAGAATGCAGGCTCCGGTGGCGGTGCATCCGACGATGGACCCAAGAGTAAAGACGCATCTGGCCAACGCGGCAATCGACTCGATTTGTCAGGCTAGTCGCGGAGCCGTCATGGATCATTTGCTTGACGTGCCTTACACTGGAAGTGCTTGCACACTCGGTCTACTGTTGTCGTCTGTTCGCGGGTTCGGGCGTCGACCCGTTACTGCGTTCGGGGCCTTGTTCAACTTTGGAAAGACACATTCGATCATCAGCAGGTTCCGTCTCGATGCAGTTCACTAAAATGCACGGTGCAGGCAACGACTACATCTACATCGATTGTATTCGCCAATCTCCGCCAGAGGACCCTGTCGAACTGGCGATAAAAATGTCGCACCGACGATTCGGTGTCGGTGGAGACGGCTTGATTCTCATCTGTCCCTCCGAAATTGCCGACTGTCGCATGCGGATGTTCAACTCAGATGGTAGTGAAGCTGAAATGTGCGGCAACGGTATTCGTTGCGTTTCCAAATTTGTCTACGACGAAGGAATCGCGCCGCGAACCGAACTCAAAATCGAGACCGGGGCAGGCATCCTCACGTTGTTGAACGAAGTCCGTAACGGTAAGGTCGAACGGGTTCAAGTCGATATGGGCGAGCCTATCCTGGACGCTGGTCAGATTCCTACGCTGCTGCCAGGAGACCCCACCGTAGTGGGTGTTCCTTTGTTGGTGGGCGGGCGCGAGTTTCAGGTCACGTGTGTCTCGATGGGGAACCCGCATGCCGTCCTGTTTGTCGAGGAAGCGACGGATGAGATGGTATTGGGCATCGGTCCAAAAATCGAAGTCCACAAGGCTTTTCCGCAGCAGACCAACGTCGAGTTTGTCGAGGTGCTTTCCCGTTCCGAACTTCGCCAGCGGACGTGGGAAAGAGGCTCTGGTGAAACCTGGGCCTGCGGAACAGGTGCTACGGCGGTGGCAGTGGCGGCCGTGCTGAACGGAAAAACGGACCGCGCCGTTTTGATTCACTTACGCGGCGGCGACTTGGATATTCGCTGGGACGAGGCGGACAATCACGTCTATATGACGGGACCGGCGACCCGCATTTGCGACGGTACGTGGGACGAATAGCCCATCTGACGACCAAGGCGAGGAGTGCTTTGAGAATCCGAAATGAATGGACCGACAAGTTAGGCGGGCTGGCCGTGGCGACGATTAGTCGCCTTTGGATGAGGACGTTAGACTATCGCGCGGCTTTCTATGACCGCACGGTCGATCCGGCGCACCGGGAGTTTCAGGGCCCGGCCATCTTCCTGTTTTGGCACGAATACATCCCGTTCCTGTTCTATCTACGCGGCAACTGCAACATAGCGATGCTTCTCAGCCGTCACCAAGACGCCGAGTGGTTGTCCCGAGCGGCACGGCACATGGGGTTTTCGACCGTGCGTGGATCATCCAGTCGTGGTGGAACGCGAGCACTGCGGGAGTTGACCGAGCGAACGCGCGGTCAGACAAACTTGGCGATCACCCCCGACGGACCCCGAGGCCCTCGCCGGCGGCTGGCGCCGGGTGCCATCTACTTGTCCTCTAAGCTGGGCATTCCGTTGGTGGCCATTGGACTTGGCTACGACGCGCCGCATCGCATGCCGACATGGGATCGGTTTGCCGTGCCTCGCGTGGGTAGTCGGGCGCGAGTGATTGTTAGTCCACCTGTGCAGATCCCGTCCGATCTTGATCGATCTGGCACCGAACACTATCGCCAGCAGGTGGAAGACCTGTTGAATCATCTGAGCGATGCGGCGGCACATTGGGCGGAATCGGGCCGCGGCATGGACGGGCAAGTTCCCGTCTTTCGCGAAGGGGCATATCGACGTTTCCGGCACGACGACTTGTTGACCGTTGCTGGCACGCCAGTAGACATGCGGGCCAGCGACAGCCATCTTATTAGGGCCGCCTAGGATGCGGTGACTTGTGCCCCACGCTTACTCGTGGCGGGAATCAAGCAAACACGAGATACGCCACCAGCAGCCGGGAGACTGTAGAGGATGCACACGGAAAAATTGATCGAACACGATTTTGAGCGCCGTCGCGGACGATTGCGTCGTCAACTCAAGCAGCATGGTTTAGACGCGATGTTGATTACCAACGTGGTCAACGTTACTTATTTGACGGGTTTTACCGGAGACAGCAGCTATTTGGTGCTCGACCGCGACGGTGAGTGCCTGCTGAGTGATTCGCGATACGATGTGCAAATCGCCGATGAATGCCCCGATCTAGATGTGGTCTCTCGTCGCGCTCCGACTCCGATGTCGCACATCCTTAACAAGGCCGTTCGAGCGAGAAAAGTAAACGCGCTGGGGGTCGAAACTGACACATTGACCGTAGCAACGTACGACGATATCTCAGTCGCACTCACTGGCGTCGAGTTGGTTTCCACGTCGGATCTAGTGGCCAATCTCCGCCAGATCAAGGATCGTTCGGAAGTTCAGGCCATTCGTGCATCAATACGGCTTGCCGAGAAAGCGTTTGCTGTGATTCGGGCATCCTTGCGACCCGATCAGACCGAACGAGAGATCGCGTTTGCGTTAGAGCACCAGATACGGCTGTTGGGCGGCGACGGATGCAGTTTTGAACCGATCGTCGCAGCGGGCCATCGGGCCGCGTTGCCACACGCGCATCCGCAGGATCGGGTGATCGGCGACGACGATTTGCTGCTGATCGACTGGGGTGCCCTCCGACAAGGGTACATGAGTGACTTGACGAGGGTACTGGTCACCGGTAGAATTTCGCCCAAACTTGAACGTATATATGGAGTTGTGTTAAACGCTCAGCGACGTGCCATTGAGTCCATTCGGCCGGGAATATCGACTGGCGAAGTGGACTTTGCGGCTCGAGCGGTCATTCAGGATGCTGGATTTGGACCCAAATTCGGCCACGGGCTTGGACATGGTTTTGGTTTGGAGATTCACGAGAATCCTCGCATGGCTCCCAATCAACCCCAAGTTCTCAAGGTTGGCATGGTGATCACCGTCGAGCCCGGAATTTACATTCCTAAATGGGGAGGTGTCCGGATTGAAGACGACGTGCTGGTCACCAAGGATGGCCATGAAGTTCTCAGCAACGTCGCCAAGGAACTGGACGAATGTCTGGTCTAGCCCCTACCTGAACGCAACCAATCACTCCATCAATAATTTGTGAAATAGAGTCATCAGGGAGTTGTCGATGACGGATTCTGACGGCAAAGAAGTATTTGACATCGATCGCATTCGCACGCTGATCGAGTTAATGCGAGATCACGACATAGCGGAAGTTGACCTTGAACAGGGGGATCAGCGGATCCGTTTGGCGCGTGGTGGCCAAGTGGTCAACTACACGGCGCCACCACCGGCAGCTTCAGTCCCTCAGGCTCCAGCGACCCCAGCGCCGGCGACTGCTGAAGCACCCTCTCCTGGACCTCCCGCCGATGGCCCGAACATCGCGTTCATCAAGTCACCAGGTGTGGGTACGTTTTATTCTCGACCGAACCCGAACGCAGAAGCTTTCGTCAAGATCGGCGACAACGTTGAGCCGGAGACGACCGTCTGTATCATCGAGGCCATGAAAGTGTTCAACGAGATTCAAGCGGAAATTCGGGGGAAGATCGTGGCCATCCTCGCTGACGATGAAGAGGCTGTCGACTTCGGTAAGCCACTTTACAAAGTAGATACGAGTCAGTAGTTGCAGTCTCTGCGCTGGCTCATCGGGCCGCATCCGTTGACGGCCAGTAAACCAACCTTCGAATTTCCCAGGCGAGAGTTCACAGTCGATGTATAACCGGATCCTCATTGCAAACCGCGGCGAGATCGCTCTAAGGATTATTCGTGCCTGTAAGGAAATGGGGATCGAAACCGTCGCCATCTTTAGTGAAGGAGACCGCGGGGCCGCTTATTTGGAACTAGCTGATGAAGCGTATTGTGTGGGCCCGGCGAAGGCATCTCTGAGCTATTTGAAGATAGACCAGGTCATCAGCGCCGCAGAAGTCGGTAACGTGGAAGCGATTCATCCCGGTTACGGTTTCTTGGCCGAAAACGCACACTTCAATGAGATCTGCCGCAGTTGCCAGATCGACTTCATTGGACCATCGCCGGAAGCTATGGAGGCGCTCGGAGACAAGAACACCGCACGAGCGATGGCCAAAGCTGCCAACGTGCCGGTTGTCCCTGGCAGCGACGGCCTGATCGAAGACGAAAAGTTCGCGTTGGAAGTTGCTCATGAAATCGGTTTTCCTGTACTGGTGAAAGCGACCGCCGGTGGCGGTGGCAAGGGGATGCGAGTCGCCGCAAACGACTTGGTGCTGGGCACAGCGCTCGCTCAGGCCCGAGCTGAAGCGGAAGCCGCGTTTGGAAATGGTGGAGTTTACCTCGAGAAATTCATCGAAAGACCTCGACATATTGAGGTTCAGGTGATCGCTGACCATCATGGCAAAGTTGTTCATCTGTTTGAACGCGATTGTTCGACGCAACGTCGACACCAGAAATTGATTGAAGAGAGTCCCGCCCCGAACCTGTCTCCAAAGCAGCGACAGGCAATCTGTAAGGCAGCCGTGCGAATGATCAAAGGCGCGGACTACACGAACGCGGGGACCGTTGAATTTATCGTCGACCAGAATAATGACTTTTACTTTATTGAAGTGAATGCTCGAATTCAGGTTGAACATCCTGTGACAGAAATGGTGACCGGTGTCGATCTCATTCAAGCCCAGATTTCCGTCGCTGCCGGAGAACCACTTCCGTTTCAACAAAAGGACATCAAAATCAATGGTGTCGCGATCGAGTGCCGGATAAACGCCGAGGACCCGAGCAAGAATTTCCAACCGTGTCCCGGCACGATCACACAGATTCACGTGCCGAGCGGTTTAGGTGTTCGTTTTGAATCCCACGTACATGCTGGCTATCAAGTGCCACCTTTCTATGATTCGATGATCGGAAAGTTGATCGTTCACCAACCGACTCGCGCGGAAGCCATTAGTTGCATGCTGCGAGCGTTACAAGAGCTGCGTGTGGAGGGCATCGCGACCACCGTGGCATTTCAACGAGAAGTACTAAAACACTCTGAATTCGTTGAAGGGTGCGTCGACACGACGTTCGTTGAACGTAGCGGTCTGGTTTGATCGCGAATGTGCGGCACTGGCTTCGCAAGTGCACTTCCCCCGGGCCTAGTCAGGTTGTTCAACCGATCACGGCAAATATCTACGGGCGGAACTCGACACAAACCGGCTTCGGCACGGCAACTGGCTCGCCGACGCTTTTCAAGCGACCATCTGAGGCGATACGGAATACGGCGACCGTGTTACTCTCTTGGTTGGCGGCCAAGACGAACTGGCCGTCAGGCGTGATGTTGAAGTTGCGAGGTGTTTTTCCCAGTGTCGACTGATGTCCGAGCAGTCTTAGACGTCCCGTCTCTTGGTCGATTGCATACATCGCCAGCGAATGATGTCCTCGGTTTGACCCGTAGAGAAAACGGCCATCGGGAGTTATTTGCAGTTCGGCGGTCGAGTTCCGGCCATCAAAATCGGCGGGCAGAGTTCCCACTGTTTGCATCGGTTCTAGATTGGCCGTTGCCCGATCGTAACCAAACGACGTCAAGGTGGAGTTGATTTCGTTGATTACGTAGGCGTACGGCAGTTTGGGATGCAGCAGGAAGTGCCGCGGTCCCGATCCGGGAGCCACTCTAGCGACGGCGTGTTTTTTGAGTTTTCCGCTACCGGCATCAAACTGGTAGACGACCACTTGGTCGAGTCCCAAATCGGCGGCGAAAGCGAATTTCTGGCTGGGTTCCAAGCCGATACTGTGAGCATGGGGTGTCTTTTGACGGGCTGTCTGACTGCTGCCTTCATGTTGCTGCAAGCTCGCTTGACCAACGATTTTTCCGCTCTTGTCGAGCCGCAGCGAGATGACATTACCACCCACATAGTTGGCGATTAGAACGAATTGGCCGTTGCGGCTGATCGCCAGGTGGCACGGTGCGCCTCCGCGGGTCGCGTGCTGGTTGATCGCATGGAGATTGCCGGAATCGTCAATGAGAAATCCCGTGATCGCCCCACTTTTTTCGCCCTCGAATTCAACCGTTTCGTTGACCGCGTAGAGCCATTTTCCATTGGGGTGTAGGGCGAGGAACGACGGGTTGGTTGTCTCGGCAACTAACTTGGCCGCAGAGAGACTACCGCTTTTAAGGTCCAAGTCCGCACGATAGATGCCGCGGGAAGTGCCTTGGGTATAGGTGCCAAAATAAACCTGAATCGATTCAGCCATCGACACACCGGATGACAGCAGGATCGAGGAGGCCAGTAAACACGAGCGGGAAACGATGGCAAACATGGCGGACCTATGGGTAGAGAACAGCGCGTGAGCCTTTTGCGCTCGACGCTACGGCAAGTAATTGAGAGTGTAATATGCTTCGGCGTGTAGCAATGGGTTTCCCGTAAAATCGCGAAGGCCATTCATCTGTAATTCGTGGACATGTCCTTCTTGCATTCCCTTGATACGCAATCGAAGTGAGAGACGATCGTCAGCAACTTCCGCGGCCGTTATCTCAGGCGTCGTATGATCGACCTCAGGGCTTCCGTAGCTGGATTGATAAATATAGGTGTATGTTTGCAGGCCGTAGCTTGCGAGTTTGGTCGCGGATTCGGCGTCGACGGCTCGTGTAAAGCTCAAGACGAAACCATCTCGCTTGGCCTTCATATCAAGGACTTCAAAGGGGACTCTTCCGGTCCAGTCAAGTCGCTCCAGAGCAAACGGCTTCGGGCCTCTTGAGCCCCAGCCTCGATTCGTGCCACCGACAAAGAGCGATCCGTTGCTGGCGAAACCAAGTGACAGAGATCCGGAACCGAATCCCTGACGAAATGGGAAGCAGGCTCCTTGGTAGTGGCCCTTTACCTGTTCGAGGGACACTCGCATTACCGTGCTAAACGTCTGATCGCCAACGAACATTTGGTTTTTAAAAGGACCAAACTTTCCGCCGGAGAGGTCACAGGCGATACCGCTAGCGGATTGTCCCATTTTCTTATAGGGAAAGAAGACGGCGGGCGGTTCAAGTTGCCGGATCGTCTTGGCTTCGACCATGATGCGACTACCGCTTTGTGGGTCCTTGGGACGCGGTCCGATCGCGTCCGTGACGTCGTACCAACGATTGCCGCCTGGGTGTCCCTGAAATGAACCAGGTCGCAAGTGTTTTAAGCTGCAGGTGCCGTTCCAGGGGCCCTGGTTGTCGGTATAGAACATTGCGCCGACAGCGTTCATCCCGATACCACCTGGCGAGCGAATGCCACTGCATGTTGGCATCACTTTTCCATCGGGAGCGATACGTAGGCACCACCCTCGGTACAGGCTGTTACTATTAAACGAACCAGTCAAACAGAGAACCACCCAAAGGTTTCCGTCGTTATCAAATGGGGAGCCGAATGCATACTCGTGATAGTCGCCGTTGATTTCCCAGCCATCGGAGAAATTCTCAAATTCGTCGGCGCGTCCGTCGCCGTCGACGTCCTTCAGTCGAGTCACCTCGCCACGTTGCGTGGCGTAGAGCCAGCCGTCTCGTTCTGCCAAACCTAGAACTTCGTGAAGACCGCTGGCGAACCGAGTAAATTTCATCTCGCCGGTTGACCCCAACGGGTTGGTAATCGTAAAGATCTCGCCGCGTCGTGAACTGGCCGCCAGTCGTCCGTCGGCCAGCATTGTGACGGCGCCCGCCTCAAGTACGACGCCACCCGGAACAGGCAAGGGAACGAGCGTGTAGTAGTCGTCCTCCACCGGTTGCGCGACTGCCACTCGTGTCGAGACGACCATAATTCCGATCAGCAGAACGAGTGAAACGTGGCCTGTTCTTCTGAGACGAATCGATGACATGAACGCTTCCTTGGAGTGCAACGCTTCGAGTTGCGGTCGATTTTAAACTGTCATTGAACGGCCGTCTACGCAGGGAAGCGTGCTTGTATTGCTGGTTCGTTAACGAAATGCACACCTCAGCAACAAACGCCCAACCGTTCCAGCCATTGACTGGCTGAGCAAAAATCGTCGACCAATAAATCAGGTTCAAACGCAGATAATTCTGCCATCGAAAACGAACCGGTAGCGACCGCCAAGACCATTGCATCGATTGCCCGCCCGCAACGTATATCGTTCGGCGTGTCGCCAATGATCCAGACATCGCTCGGGTCGACATGGCCGTGCGCAGCGCGGAGTTCACAGAGGGCCGATCTGGCAATGTCGTCGCGGTCAGCGTGATCGTCTCCGTAGGCACCAAACGCAAAATAACCGTCTAAGCCAAAATGCTCCAGTTTCAATTCCGCGCCTCGTTTTGTGTTTCCCGTCAAAACACCCAACTGTAGATGGTCGTGCCGCGTTAATTCGTCCAAGAGCTCGATCACACCGTCGATCACGTTTCCCTGGCGATTGGCGAGCATTTCCGGCAGCCGGCCCAGGTACTCCGCCCGAAACTGATGCCAGTTCTCTCTCGTGTCGGGGATCCCGTGGGATGTGAAAATCTGTGTGGCGATTCCTCGGTCGGTGCACCCGTTGATGCGAATGTTATCGAAACGCGGTTCGTCGAACAGCTGCTGAAAAGCTTCGGTCAACGCCATTTTCCCCGCACCACCGGAACGAACCAGCGTGCCGTCGATGTCGAAGAATAGATGCTTGTCCATGCCGTCCAATCAACCCCAGGAAATCGTTCTGTCGAAAGCATGCCAATGCCGCATGCTCAGTCGGTTTGCCTGGCTCGGGGCGCGCTGAGCGGCTCGTGTGGCAACTTCTGTCGTTTCTCCAGCTGTTCGTTGACCTTGGCGACGTATTTCCGACGAAATTTGAATCGCGAAGCAATCAAATTGTAGTGCAAGATGTAGTAAATTGCCGCTAGGCCATCGGAGTAGCGGATTTTCTTGCCCTCTTCGAACGTTCGGCCGTAATACGAGATCGGCACTTCGTAGGTTCGAGCCTTGGTCCGACAGATCATAGCGGTGATCTCAACCTCCATGCCGAAGCCTTTGCTTGTCAGTTGAAGCTCGGTGATCACCGGTGCGTAGAACGCTTTGTAGCACGTCTCGATGTCCGTCATGTTTCGATTGGTGAGCAGATTGCTGAGGAACGTCAGGAATCGGTTCGCAAGGAAGTGATAAAAGTAGAGGACTCGAGTCGCTCGGCGGACTAGAAAGCGACTGCCATAGACCACGTCGGCCTTGTTGGCTTGGATCGGACGCACGACGTCCGGGAGTTCGTGAGGATCGTACTCCAAGTCGGCATCCTGAATCACAACAATCTCACCGGTGACATGCTCTAGCGCCGTGCGGATGGCGTTGGTTTTGCCCTTGTTTTTTTCGCAGCGGATCAGTCGAATCCGCTCGTCCTTTTCGCAGTATGGCTCAACCGCATCGGCCGACCCGTCACTCGAACCGTCGTCGACCACAATCACCTCGTGGATCATGTCGCCCAGATCGAGGATCCGATCGAGAACTGCACCGATCGTCGCCTCTTCGTTGTAGAGCGGAATCAGAACGGATAGGTCGGAGCGACAGCCAGGGTCTTGAGGATTCGTTTCGCTATCCATGGGTTTTTTTCATTCCGCGTTCACTGCGAGATCTTCGTCAAGCGACGAAGGGAGGCATCTCCAGGGGAATTGTAGCCCTCGGTCAAGAGCTGGGTCGGCGGTTTTCACGCTTTCACTCCCATTATCATAGGGCAAGTGTCCATTTGACCGGGCTGGGGAAGCTCGTAGGTCACTTTCGCCGAAATGTGACCCGGCCCCGCCGTTGGAGACCACATTCGCGGGTCACTTTCGCCGATAGTGACCGATCTCTTGCTGGCTGTCGACGTGCTCGTTGAAGACCGCACTAGGTGTGGCTACCAATGCCCTGTTTTGGTACGATTTGCCATGCCTTGCAGTGGTTAGCGTGCCTCCGTCTTCGGGTGGGCCCAAATAGCACGTCAACCGCCGTCTAGTGGCCCCTAGTGTAATGGTAGCACGACAGATTCTGGTTCTGTTTGTCGGGGTTCGAATCCCTGGGGGCCAGTTTTTGGCCGATGTTGACAACGGGTCGACGTTACTCGGCCTGAATACAATACAAGAAGCGATCGGAACGCAGGATCAACTGCCCGTCGCTTACGGCTGGACTGGCACTGAAGTCGCTGTCGTCGGATAACCGGTTTCGGGCAATCTCTTCCAGCTCCGGCGTTGCGCTCAGCACTGCCGTGCCTCCGAATCGGCTGACTAGGTACAACCGGTCGTTGTTGAGGACGGCCGAAGCATAAAACTGGCCATCAATGCGTTTCCTGGCGACCTCTTCCCCTGTCTTCGCGTCGACACAGTTCACGATCCCCCGGTCGTTCACCCAATAGAGGTGTCCACGATGCAAGATCGGCGACGGGACGTAGGATCCTCCCCGGGTCGACCAAAGCACATGCGATTCGGTGACATCGTCTTTGCCACCACTGCGGATGGCCGCTCGACCACCACTACGACCTCCAATGACGTAGATGATATCATCCTGAGTCACCAGCGACGGGCAGGAATTCGTGTCCACACTCGTCTCCGCGTACCACTTTAGCTTGCCGTTCTCAAGGTTTAGGCCCCAGACCTCGTAAGGCACAGAGATAACAAGTTCATCCGTGCCAGCGGCGTTCTTCACGATCGAAGGCGTACAGTAGCATCTCGTTAGACTCGAACCTTCCGCCTTCCAAAGTTCCTTCCCCGTTTTCTTGTCCAAAGCGAGGATCGACTTGCTCTCGGCGCCAGCCGTGACGATCAAGCGATCTTTGTACAAGATGGGGCTGGCGGCAGAGCCGAACATGGAGGCGTTATCGCTGCCGACGCCCTCTTTCCACAGTTCCTTGCCTTTCATATCGAAAGCGCGTACGCCACTGCTCCCGAATAGGACGTAGATGCGTTCGCCGTCACTGACGGGGGTATGGGAGGCGTAGCCGTGACCGGTCCCGAATGACGGCCCGCGAACCTCGGTCGCTTCCGACGTGAACGTTTTGGACCAGGCAATCTTGCCCGTTTTCCGGTCAACGCAGATTAAATGTCGTTTTAGGTTCTTGAGATCACGAGCCGCATCGGAATAGCAGGTGATGATCACGAAGTTTCCAACCACGATCGGGCTGGAGAACCCTTTCCCCGGAATCTCGAGTTTCCAGAGGAGGTTCTTCTCGTCGCCCCATTTCGTGGCGATCGCCTTATCGGCGCTCACTCCGTCGCCAGTGGGTCCTCGGAATTGGGGCCAATCGGCAGCATCGACGTGCAACGAATGAATGCAGAACGCCAGGATCACGAACAGGAATAGACCGCGAGATGAAACGATCATCGACACCTACCTCCAACGGGGTTTCTTGGCGAACGGGCGTGAACCTATAAACAAGAGAGATGCTACTGGTTTCAGCAGCCATTCGCAAACACGAAGATGGACTCCTTGTTCATTTGGTAGCTTCCCAAACATGCGAATTGGAGACGAGTTCTCGGTATCGCTCCTGGAGCCGTATTCCGAGTTCTTTCGTCAACTCGGGCCGCGATTTAGCAAGATTGACTTCTTCTCCAATGTCGCTGCCGACATCGTAGACCTGGAAGTCGACAAGCCGAGCGTCACGGACGATTGGAAATGTGTTGGTGGTGATGTTTGGCAATTTGGGAATGCCTCCGCCATCTTCCTTGGTTAGTTTGGCGAGCACTTTCCAGCGCCCGTCACGCATGGCAACTCGCGCTTCGTTCAAGGCATTGAAATAGGCCCATACCAATGGATTTTTGCGATCGATCGGCTTGCCCTCCAGCGCGGGCAGGAAGTTTGCCCCATCCAGGGCCACATCGTTCGGAGGGCTCGTCCCGGCGAGGTGGCAAAACGTGGGCAGGAAATCAAGCGAGGAGACGGGGGTGTCAATCGTCTGGCCGGCCTTGATCTTATTGGGCCAATTCATGATCCCTGCCACTCGAAAACCAGCATCGTGTGTGTGCAATTTCATGCCTCGCAAAGGTCCAGGTTGACCGTACGATCGACCTGCGCCTCGATACCGCGAAAGAGTTTCCGGGCCGTTGTCCGAGGTGAAAATGACCAGTGTGTTCTCGCGGAGTTTCAGCGTGTCCAGCGCTGCCACGAAACGACCCACCGCGTCATCCACATTGGCGACGTTGGCAAAATACTGAGCCTCGTTGTCCGTTCGAGCGACCTGGCGATAGGTGGCGACCAGTTCCGGCGGTGATGCCACTGGCTCATGAGGCTCATGGAATGGAAGGAAGACAAAAAACGGCTTGTCGCTGTCGTGGCCCTGTAACCATGTGATGACCTCATCGACGACGATCTGGCAGCTGTAGCCCTCGAGCAGACCGACTGGCTTCCCATTGCGGACAAAGTTCCTCGGTTTCTCGTGCGATGGCGCGGCGTTGTTTTGGGTGGCCATCCAGTGTTGGAATCCGAAATCACCCGGTTGAGGTTGCTTCTCGCGATTAAAATGACTGTTGCAATGCCACTTTCCCGCCATACAGGTTGCGTAACCTGCCGCGGATAGCAACTTGGGGATGGTCACTTCACTGATCCTCATGTGGACCTGTTCCCTGGCATCCGGCCTTGCTGAACGTGCAGCGGGAATCCAGTCGTAGACACCTGCTCGGTTCGGACTGCGACCGGTGAGTAACCCGACTCGAGAAGGCGAACAGACCGGAGCTGCCGAATAGAAGTCGGTGTAGCGAATGCCGTCTTTTGCCAAGCGGTTCAGATGAGGCGTTTTGATATGCGGGTGGCCAAAACACTCGAGGTCACCGTAGCCCAGATCGTCGCAGAGAATGACGACAATGTTGGGCCGATCGTCGCCGCGAGTCGGCGTCGTTCCCACTGAAAGGCCCAAAATCCACACCACTGAGTAAAGAAGAATGACACGTTGACGCATTGCTTTAGTCCTCACGGTTATGGTTTTTTGTTCACCGTATCAAGCAAGTTTAGTCGGGCCGCCAGGACTTCGTCAGGGCAGCCGGCAGTCAGTTCTAGAAAAGCGGTGACAAATCACCTCACTCCAAGGTTTTAACTTTTTGTCGGCGAGCCGACCCAGTTCACGTTTGGCACCGTAGTGTGGTTGTAGGCAGATTTTTGCTCATCCCGCCCTACCCTCCCCGCCCATTACCGGCGACAATTCCCTGCATACCATCGTGACGATCGTTGACCAGGCTTGGCGGCGCGAACTAGAATCACATTGTGCGAAAAGAGGCGCCGCAAGGCATGGGCCTGACTCGAACTTCCTGATCATGTGAACAATCATGCCGTATTTGGTCGTTGCTAACGGTTCCGAGATGGGCCGGCGTTACAAGGTTCAGGATACTCAGACTCTGGGTCGCCATCCCGATTGTGAAATCGTGATCGAAGTTGGGGCCGTCAGTCGTCAACATGCCCGCGTTTCCTCCACGCCCAAAGAGGGTGTTTACGTCGTCGAAGACCTCGGCAGCCGCAACGGAACATTCCTCAACGGCCAGACGGTGGCGGAACCAACGTCACTTAAGGACGGCGACCGAATTCGGATCTGCGACGTGGAATTCTCTTATCTGGCCACGCAACCTGCCCACACGCTAGATCTGGGCGACGCTTCTTCATTGAACGTTCTCCTGGACGACTCGCGGTCCAATGTGACCATCATGTCGAAACTGGAAGTTTCCACGCGGGGTTCGGTTCAGTTGACGGCCAGTGCCGAGGCCAAATTGGAAGCCCTGCTGGATATCAATCGCAGTTTGGCGAAGGCCTTATCCTTAGACGACGTCTTGCCTGAGGTGCTCAATTCGCTGTTTCGAATTTTCCTGCAAGCCGATCGCGGTTTTATCGTCTTGGATGAAGGCGGCGAGCTGATCCCGCGTTGGACGAAGTCTCGTCGCGAAGGAGACGGCGAGTCGATTCGGATTAGTCGCACGGTCGTTCGCGAAGTGATGAATTCGGGTGAGGCGATCCTATCGGCAGATGCGGTGGCGGACGAGCGATTTGAGATGAGCCAGAGTGTCGCCGACTTTCGCATTCGCTCGATGATGTGCGCACCACTGTTGGACAACGAGGGTAAGGCGATCGGGGTCTTGCAGGTCGATACTCTCGATCAAAACAAGCGATTTACGTCGGATGATCTGGGCGTTCTCGCCAGCGTCGCTTCGCAGGCCGCGATTGCAATCGATAACGCCTGGATGCACGAAGCGGCAATCCACCAACAGGCTGTCGAACGCGACCTGCAATTGGCTCGTGACGTTCAGCAGAGTTTCCTGCCCGATTTATTGCCAGAGGTTCCTGGCTATCGATTTTACCATTATTATTCTCCGGCCAATCACGTTGGCGGGGACTTCTACGACTACATCGAGTTACCCGACGGACGGCTGGCGATCATCGTCGCGGATGTTGTCGGTCACGGTATTGCCGCCGCCATGTTGATGGCTAAGTTTGCGGCGGAATCACGGTTTTGCTTGGCGAGTGGCGGACGACCTGCCGACGCGGTTTCGAAACTGAACGACCGTATGTGCTTGCTTGATCTGGATCGTTTCGTCACCATGATCCTGGTCATTTTGGATGCCGAGTCCAACAAGATCACGATCGTCAATGCGGGCCATATGGAGCCGATCTGCCGCCATAAGGACGGCGAGGTAGTCGAATTGGCGACTTCTTGTCGCGGGATACCCATTGGTATTATGGATGGGTTTGATTACGAACAGGCGGAGCACACACTTCTCGACGGTGATCGGCTGTTCCTGTATACCGACGGAATTAATGAAACGATGGATCCGGCTGGAAAGTGTTTTGGTATCGAACGCGTTCGAGACTGGATGTCCCAGATGCACGGTGACGTCAAAGAGGAATCCGAGCGACTCATCGCCGAGTTAGACCAGTTCCGATCCAGCGACGCTCAATTCGACGACATGTGCATGGTCTGCTTTTCGGTAGGCTAGACTTGCTCCAAGGCTCCGCAGTTCAATCGACTTAACGGCATGACAACTCTGAGGTGACACCCAATGATTCGTTTGTTGACCGCTCGTTTTTTCTTGACTCTGTTTTGTGGCACAATCGGTGCAACCGAATTCACGAGCCGGTTGTTGGCGGCACCCGGAAATCCCGGAAAGTACGCCATTACCGACATCGAGCTGGTCGATGACGACTTTCACGTACAGGGCGAGTACGCAGGGAATACGCGAATCGGTTACGTCGGATTGCAGGTGGTCGCGCAGGGTGACGGCAAATTTGTGGCGGTTCTATACCGCGGCGGCCTGCCCGGAAACGGCCCGTCCGCCAAGGAGCGCAGCGAGTTGCAAGGCAGCCGTGACGCGGGCCAGATATTTCTGGAGTGCGACTCGTACCACGTGGAAATGCGACCAAAATTGGCAGTCTTGTCGTCGGCCGCTGGCGAGTCCCTAGGTCGTCTCACCAGAGTCGTCCGGCAAAGCGCCACGATTGGTGCCCGTCCACCGCGATATGCCGATGTCTTGTTTGACGGATCGGGAGATTTGCAGCACTTTGAAACGGCAAAGTTGAACGACGAAGGGCTGTTGGACGTCGGAGCCCTTCTAAAGAATCCCGTCCGCGATTTCCACATGCACTTGGAATTTCGCACGCCATACATGCCGTATGCCCGCGGTCAAAGTCGAGGTAATAGCGGTATTTACATTCAGAGAAGATACGAAGTGCAAGTGCTCGACTCGTTCGGACTAAAAGGTGCCGCGAACGAGTGTGGCGGCCTCTATCGGCAAAAGTCCCCAGATATAAACATGTGTTTTCCGCCGCTTGCTTGGCAGACTTACGACATCTACTTTGTTGCAGCTCGTTTTGATGACGAGGGAAAAAAGATACTAGACGGGGTCATTACCGTCCTGCACAACGGCGTGGCCGTGCATGAGCGTTATGCGTTAAAGAACAAGACCGGCGCCGGCCGTCCCGAGGGCCCGGCAGCTCTGCCCATTCAGTTTCAGAATCACGGAAATCCAGTCGCCTTTCGAAACATCTGGCTGGTCAACTACGACGCTGCCAGTCGCACGGGTGGCCTAACCAAGCCGACAAAGATCAGGCGGCGATCGATATTTCGACGTCGTCGCACTTGAGGCCACGTCACTAAAGCAGGTACTCCTGCCGAGTTTGAGTCAGCCATTGCAACGTGTTGCTCAACGTTCCATCGGCCGTGATGAGGCCCCCATTGGGGAAGTCGTGAGTCGACCGATCCAGCGTTTGGTTCCAAATCACTCCGTGAATGAACGGCTTTGCCAACATGATGGGCACCGCGTGCGATACAAACCACTGCTGTGCATCGGGTTCGGCCGGGACGATCGACAAAGGTTTGGTGTCGAGTGTCGATTGAGAGTCGGCGGCTTGTGAAGATGGCGCGGTCAGCTCGATCATCAGCGGAGAACCGAGCATGCTCCAGCGATCAAGTTGTTGGGAAAATGCCACCCAATCCCGCGGATAGGTGCCGTGGTCTGCGTAACCGTAGTTTACCTCCAGGCCAATTCCTGTCACGCCCAGATCACTACGAACCAGTGCGTCGGCATAGTGGAATGGTGAGAGACTAAAATTCTGCTGCCGAAGGTACTCACCCCATGGCTGGTCAACGCTAACCACCACGGGCGTCTCACCATCAATTTGTCGAATGGCCTCGACGGTAGCCAGGCAGAGTCGTAGTCGTTGATCCTCGGTCAAGTCGAGTGCTCCGCCCTTGTTGAGTTTCGCCGCCGCATGCCAAACCTGAATCTTGCCGCGAAATTTCTCGACCGCTTGGCGGACGTATTGCACCGCACTCTCCAGCAATTGCTCAAAGTCGCCCTCCCACAAGTAAGCCCATTCGGGGACCGATGAGCGTTGCAGTGTCACCAGCGGACCGGCACAAACCCTCAGTCCCTGCTCGGTGCACCAGGCGACCCGTTGCTCTATTTCCGACCAGTCGTACTGCCCCGGTTCTTGTTCGCGTTGACGCCAGTAAAACGGTAAGGCAATCGTGTTGAAGCCGGCGATTAATGCCGCTTCCTCGTTTCCGGTCGGTAGTTCGTCAATCTGTGCCGCCAGCATGGTGGGAAGGCTTGGCGCCTGTTGCTTGCGGTGTGAGATGGCCTGCTGAGCGTACTCTTGCACCACAATTTCACCGGCCTGCAGGGCGAGTTCGATGGTCCGGATGTTGGAATCAGCGTTGTCCGCATGGCCCACCAACAGCTCAATGAAAATCTGCGTTGATTCATTCAACATGGATTCGGCGTTACTGGAGAGAACAAATCCAGCCACCCGCAGGTCCGCCACAAATGTTCGCACTCGGTTGACCGTGCCTCGCGCCAATTCAAGCAGCAGATCGTACGGTCGGTCGCGATGCATCAGGCAAGAGGTGCAAAGCATCACGTCACCGGTTCGTTCGCTCTTCCAGGGGAAGTGCAGGATGGCCGTTTCGTCGATGTCCCGCTCCGCCACAAATCCACCCGTGACCGGTTGAACCTGGGTTCGCCACGGAAGCCCTTCCACGCCGGTGAGGTAGGCTCGGTCAAGCGGCGAGTTACAGAGCAACTCCTCGGTTGCTTGGAATTGAAACGAACCCATATTTCCACAGTCAAAAGGGCGTCAAGTTGGGCGAATTCGGGAGTCTAACCCACGACCGACATTCGCACAACGACACTCATTCTAGATACGACTCACTGGGCGCTCATTGATTGTTGTAACACAGCCCAGCTATACTCGCCCACTCATCGGAACAGTTTGGCCTCGGATCACTGCAAAGGAATCCAACGGATGCATGGTGCCGTGCTCACTGCGACACTGGAGGGAAAAGCTGCCTCGAGGCAGGGGAAAGTTCGAGACATTTTTAATTTGGGCGATCGACTGCTAATGGTCAGCACCGATCGGATCAGCGCCTTCGATTGGATTCTGCCGACTGGAATTCCCGATAAGGGCCGCGTTCTGACGCAGATCAGTCGTTTTTGGTTCGAAATGCTCGGCATCCCGCATCATCTGATTACCACGAGTTTGGATGGCGTGTCGTTGCCGGATTCGGTCGATCGAAACGTGCTCGACGGTCGCAGCATGGTGGTCAAAAAGGCCGACGTAGTCCAGATCGAGTGCGTCGTCCGCGGCTACCTCGAAGGCTCAGCGTGGCGCGAGTACCAACAGGACAACAGTGTCTGCGGCATCGAATTGCCAGCTGGACTGAAACAATGTGATCAGCTGCCGGAACCGATTTTCACTCCGGCAACCAAAGAGGATAGTGGGCACGATGTCAACATTTCATTCCGGCAAATGGTCGAGATTATCGGAGCGGACACGGCCGAACGATTGCGTCAATTGAGTTTGGACGTCTATCAAAAGGGCGTCGAGCACGCGATTCAACATGGCATCGTGATTGCGGATACCAAATTCGAATGGGGCTGGTGTGATGGTGAGCTCATCTTGGTAGATGAGGTATTGACTCCGGATAGTTCACGGTTTTGGCCCGCCGACGAGTATGAGCCGGGTCATAGTCAGCCCTCGTTCGACAAGCAGTACGTGCGTGAGTGGTTGGATGGCACCGATTGGGACAAGGACAGCGATCCGCCCAGTCTGCCAGAAGAGGTCGTTTTCAACACGCGTCGGAAGTACGTGGAAGCTTATGAGCAATTGACGGGCCTTGAGTTTTCGTGAAGGCCGACGCGTCTGGACAAGATGGGCGAAAGAATTCGAGGCGGCCAAGGGCGGGGTAAAAAAATGGGAGCCCTGGTGTGTCGAGAACATCTCGACATGGACTTTGGCCAGGGGCAAGGCTTACCAATTTCCAACGACACCAGGGACTCCACGGGCCAGGGAATCTCCATCGGGAGATCCGGGACGAGTTAAAAGCACGTCGCGTGCCAAACGGGATTGAGTTGGATTCGATCTCGGCTAAACAGCGGTTTGATGCGATCAAAGTCGATATCGGGCCAAGTCATGCTGATGACTCGCGTGTGCGGCGAGATCGAGCATGTGTACAATTCCGCTGTACCAGTTGTTGCCATTTAGCTGTGGCCCCGAATTTCGGAGCGAAATGTGGAAAAGCCCGCTGACCGAAACACGCCCGCGAACGAACCGGGGCAGGAGCAGATCGTGCTCTTGTCTGTCAATCCGCGTGCCGGAGCCCGCTCAGGCGCCGACCGCGTGGTTGCGTTGGAATCGGCTCTTGCGGATCGCGGAATGGTCACCGAACGTCATACGGACATTGACACGATCGCGCAACGGGCGCAAGCGTATTTCGAGGATGGAAAGCTCCATACGGTGGTCGCGGCGGGCGGTGACGGTACTGTCTCCCTGGTCCTCAACCACACTCCGGTAGGCGTACCGCTAGCCATTCTACCGCTCGGAACCGAGAATCTTCTGGCGAGATACTACCGGCTGACGATTTCCCCAGAGCGTTTGGCGGAACTCATCTGCTCTGGACAGACGGTCTCAGTCGATGCGGGGCAGGCGAATGGCAGGCTATTCATGCTGATGGTTGGCATTGGATTCGATGCTCAAGTGGTCAGCGAAGTCGACCGGCGTCGGACTGGCCACATCTACAAGTGGTCGTATTTCAAACCGATTCTGGCTGCCGTGCGTACCTATCAATATCCGGCGATGCGGATTCGCATCGACGAGCAGAGTTTTTCTGAACCGGTTTGCTGGGCGTTCGTCGCCAATGTGCCGAGATATGCTGGGGGGCTGTCGATTGTACCTCAAGCCGACGAGACCGATGGTTTGCTGGACTTGTGTACTCTTCGGCGGGGCCGGTTCTGGCCCGGGATCAAGTACTTGGCAGCCGTGGTCTTCCGTTGGCATGCTCGGTTGAGGGACTGTGAAATGAAACAAGCGAAGCGTTTGCGGATCGAACCAGTGGACGGAATGGCCATCCCGTTTCAGCTGGACGGTGATCCAGGCGGAGATCTGCCGCTCGACATCGAGATCTTACCTGGTCGCCTACGACTGGTTGTGCCAGCCGATAAACAGTGATTCCAGCGTTTTAGATAGTACACTTGTTCGACGACAAGGCCTGATTCGAACCAACGACACCGAGATCTGCACATGGTGCCCCCCGATGCTAGCACGAAGACTTCGCCAACGAACCACACGCCAAAGGCGGTTCGGATTGGAAACTACACCTGTGGCCCCGGTCACGACTTGGTGTTGATCGCAGGTCCCTGCGTTTTGGAGTCGGAGGAACTCACCCGGAACATCGCCGAACAGCTATACGAGATGACTTCCGAACGACCCGTTCAGTGGGTCTTCAAAGCGTCGTTTGACAAGGCGAACCGCACCTCCTTGCAATCCTATCGTGGTCCCGGACTGGATCGTGGCTTAAAAATGTTGCAGCGAATAGCCGAGGATTTCGGCGTCCCGGTGACGACTGACATCCATGAGGCTGCGCAGGCAGCTGCGGCCGCGGAGGTCTGTGGGCTGCTACAGATCCCTGCTTTCTTGGCTAGGCAAACCGACTTGTTGATCGCTGCGGCGGAAACGGGTCGCGCCGTAAATGTCAAGAAAGGACAGTTTCTCGCGCCCGGGGACATGCGGCACGTCGTTGAAAAGTTGCGGTCGGCCGGTTGCGAAAATGTACTGGTCTGTGAGCGGGGAACATTTTTTGGATATGGCCGCCTGGTCAACGACATGCGAGCTCTGGTACAGCTACGTGAATTGGCGCCGGTTGTGTTTGACGCAACTCACAGCGTCCAGGAACCCGGCGGGTTGGGCGGTACCACCGGTGGACATCGAGAGATGGTTGATCCGTTGGCTCGCGCCGCGATGGCGATCGGTATCGATGCACTGTTTGTTGAAACACACATCGATCCGGACACGTCTCCCAGCGACGGCCCCAACATGATCGCGTTGAAAGACCTACCCAGAATGTTGGACCGATGGCTAGCCATCCGAGCGACCGTGGAGAGTATCCAGTGACGAAACGATGTTTTGCCCATCAACCGTTCCGACCGCTCCCGTTGGCTGCAAGTCTTGCCATCGCGTTCGTCATCGGCGCAACAACCGGCTGTCCAAACAAACCAACTCGACATCACTTTGAGGAGGAAGTGGTCAGCGACTCCGAGCTTTTCGAACACGCGCTGAACAGCATCACCAAGATGTACGAGTTCGAATCGGAAAATGCGGGACACCAAGCCGTTTTTTACCTTAATAGTTGGTTGAAAAAACAGGATGCTCCGGAAGCCTGGGAAGTGGATCCGCTGACAACGCTGTTCCCGGAGACGATTCTCGGATCGTTGGAGCTGAAGGACATCGATCGGAACCAAGTCGTTCAAGGGGATACGGGAGAGATTCGCCAATCGCTTTGGCTAAGGGACATTTCTCAGTGGGCCACTTCCACGTCCCAAGAAGTTGACCCGATTACAGAACGGTGGATTGCTCATGCTCGTGAGACAGGGTCCGACGATGCGGCTAACCTCTTGCGAGAAGCGATCTTTTTGTTTGATTGGACGGTCCGCAACATACAACTGGTTTCGCCCCGAGATGCTGTCGCGGACGGGTTTAACAACTTTCCCGAAACGAAGGCAATTCCCGGGCCCGGCTACAGCCAGTTACCAGACGACTCGGTCTTGTTGGGGTCAGCAGATGTCTGGGAACGCGGACAAGTATTCCTGGAACTGTTGAGGCAGCGAAAGATTCCCGGGGCGGTTTTGGGCATTCGCGACGGCGACTCGATCAAGCCTTGGGCCTGCGGAGTGGCGATTGACGGAGAGGTATTTGTCATGGACCCCGCTTTGGGATTGCCCTTGGCGATTTTTGGTGAAGGACGGTTGGCGACGCTCACCGAATTGGCGGCGTCACCCGAATTGTTCAGGTCCTACGATGTGGGTGACGAATACCGTTACGTGGAGGCTTTTCAGCCTGGCGGGTTGGTAGCATTGATTTCGGCTCCGCCGTTTTCGCTCACTCAGGCAGCGGCCCAGATTCAACATCGCATGACCGGTGAGCGTCGCTGGGTGTTGAGCAGTGACCCCACAGAACTCGCCAGGGAATTTACCCAGCACGCGGCCATTACCGAGGCTCGAATCTGGGACTTGCCGGTGCGGGCGGCCATCTATCGGCGGACCCTGACCGAAAAAATAGCCAACGACACGGATGCGGCGAACGATTATGAGCGAGACCGCTTCGCCTTTGATCACGGGCCGCTCGCTTCGGCCCGCAAGCTGCACATTCGAGGTATGTTTCAAAAGTACGATGGCGGCAAACCGGGAGCTCTCATTTTTTATCGCGATCTGCGTCAGACCGAGAAGGCGATCGACGGCCTCGCTGACAATCGAGTATTGCTCCACATGTTGGGTATTCAACGAGTTGCATTCGAACCGGAAGAAGTCTTCCAAGTCCGCGTTCAATTTGGGAAGAAGGTACTCGAGATGAGCCGCGAGCACGCGAGCTACTTTCTGGGATTGCTTCATTACGACGCGGGAAATTACCAGACATCTGCCAATTGGTTGCAAAAGAGAACACTCGACGAGTTCCCCATGGGGCATTGGCGGTTCGGTTCGGCGTACAATCTTGCTCGTGCGAGGGAACGAATCGAGGAATGGGAGCAGGCCAGTCAGCTGTTACTCCTCAGCGAATCGCCGCAACGCCATGGAGACATGCTCCGTGCCCGTTTGATTCGCACCGAGGTGACCGAGAGGTAGCCGGATTTGTGGGCGAGGGATGACACAATTGAGAGCTTACCCGGCTCCACCAGCGGGTTTCCGAGTGTCTAATACCCCCCCTGTTTCGGGCAGACACCCTCGCCCTTGCCGGAACTGTCGTCAAGCGATACACTTGTCGGATCCTGTTGAGAAACCGAGGCCAGCGTAGCTTCAATTGGCAGAGCACCGCATTCGTAATGCGGGGGTTGCGGGTTCGACTCCCGCCGCTGGCTCTTCATTGAGGCGGCTGAAAATTGGCTTTCCCGCCATGGCAAGTCTCACAAGCCACAATGTTCCGAGACCGTTCAAGGCCGTTGCCAAGCTCAAGATCGGTACAACATCATCGGTTACTGACAAGTTTCGCGTGACAAGCAACTCGCTCATGTCACGAAAAGTGGATACTACGGTCTGCTGTCATCCTTGGCAGTATAAGACGCACAACCATAGA
>DUDC01000127.1:23864-25452 GCA_012959465.1 Planctomycetaceae bacterium | reverse complement strand
GGTCGGAGCTTCCAAGTTCAAAACCTACGAAGGTCTCGCGAGCGATCACTATCTCTGGCTCTGCCGTGAAGGCGGGCGGCTTCTACGTGGCGAATTGCCGAGCCGATGAACTCCCTGACTATCGATAGGGATCAGCTCTCGTCAAAGGAAAGCGAAGGCCCGCGTAAAATGGGCGCCCACGTTCGTAAAAATCGGCTTAAAACCCGCAGCGGGCACATCTTTTCATTCCGTGTCACCCTTTTTCTTCGCTGAAGCAATCGCCCAACCGTGACCGCTGGAAATGATGGGTTTACTTGCGCGGATTGTTGGAATCTCGCCGAGTGGTGCGAGGGTCTTTGACCACGCCGTGTATTGCGAGGCCATTTCCTTGACGACGTCTGGGTGCTTTGCCGCGAGGTTAGTTTCTTCGCGCGGATCTGACTTGAGATCGAACAACTGCCAAGGATCTTTGTCGTACTTCTTGTACAACCGCCAGTCGCGCCAGCGGACTGCGATCAAGTGCCTGCGGACCGCGTCGTCGGGTTGATTGTTGAGCCAGAATAGATACTCGTGCGCATCGCCAGATTGCTCGCCGGTTAGATACGGCACCAGATCTACACCGTCGCAGTGATCGGGAATCGTCTGGTTGGTCAACGATGTGATCGTGGAATAGAAGTCGAAGTTGGCGATCAGGCCGTCGTACTGCTTTCCTTTCGGAAGCACGCCCGGCATGGAAAAGATGGTGGGCACGCGAACCCAACCCTCCTTCTGAGTCCCTTGTCCTTTCCCACCCGTGTATGGCGTTGACATTCCTCCCTCGCCGCCATTGGCTCCGTTGTCGCTGGTGAAAATGATCAGCGTGTTCTCGCGCAACTTGTGCTTATTCAGCGCATCCATCAGCTTGCCGACCTGGTCATCGACCGAGACGATCGCGCCGGCTAATTTTCGTCGCTTGGGCGCGGCAGTAGTGCGATTCGTCAGTCGCTCGGGGGCTTCCATGTTGAACGAGTGGACCGCTTCAGGTGACCAGTACAGAAAGAACGGTTCCATCTTGTGGCGATCGATGAAGTCGCACATCAAATCGCCGTCGTAGTCGGTCAACCAGACCGTCTCCCCATCCTCATTGATGCAAAAGTACTTTGACTTGCCATCCTTCTTGTTGATCTGCATTTGCAGAGCTTTCGGTGCCTTGGCGAGTTCTTCACTGCTGTATTTTTTCTTCGGGGGGTTCTTCGCAACTTCTGTGAAACCCACATTGAGAGGCCCTTGCAATCGCGTTCCAATGTCCCATTTTCCGATTTGGCCAGTCGAGTAACCGTGTTCTGTCAGGAACTTTGCTAGCGTCGGTCGGTCCTCCGGAATCGGGAGCCCGCGTGACATACCATACTTTCCGAAGCGCTGGGCGTATTGCCCCATCATCAGACCGCAGCGACTCGGACAACAGGGCGGATTGGCGATGTAAGACGCCGTGAATCGAACGCCTTCCTTCGCCAGCCGATCAATATTGGGAGTCGGAATGTCCGTGCAGCCGTAACATCCGAGGTCTCCGTATCCCAAATCGTCAATGTAAATGAGCACAACGTT
The DNA here is from genome assembly GCA_012959465.1 of Planctomycetaceae bacterium. GTDB lineage: Bacteria > Planctomycetota > Planctomycetia > Pirellulales > Pirellulaceae > UWMA-0346. The sequence continues at coordinate 23,889 of DUDC01000127.1, read as the reverse complement.
CGGCTTCTCGGCTGCGACGCTGACT
>DUDC01000127.1:0-23854 GCA_012959465.1 Planctomycetaceae bacterium | reverse complement strand
ATACAGGAACAGTCCACGGCGACAGAGTGAGAAGAACGGCAATGGCAAGCGTTCGTGACATTGATGAGATCGTCCTTTGATTTTTGTCCTGAGGTCACGGATGCGAATCTGCTTAAATTAAAAGACGTTGTTGGGGTCTTATTCAACTATCGTCTCCTTGATCCAAGACAATGTGCGGCTCTTTCGATGAACTCGCGGTTCGGTCGAATCTGATCACGCATCACGACGCGGGGGCGAAATCCGTGACAATAAGTTTGTCGAACAGCAAAACCGCAACGTTACACGTCAAGGTTTCGCACGTCCAAAGCGTGTTTTTCGATGAACTCACGTCGAGGTTCGACTTTGTCCCCCATCAAGACTCGGAACATGTCGTCCGCGGCTCCCGCGTCGGCCATGGTCACTTGAATCATCGTTCGATTCTCGGGATCCAACGTCGTCTCGCGGAGTTCCTCTGCGTTCATTTCGCCTAGGCCTTTGAAGCGTGTAACCGTAAGGCCCTTCTCACCGAGGGCCCTGATCGCAACCAGTGCCCCACGAAGATCGTGAAGTGACGTCGAATTCTCGCCTCTCCGCAATACGTATCGAGGATCTTCAATTCCCGTTCGTTCCTCGGGGATCAAGGCGTTAACATCAAACCCCAATTCCGCCAGTTCTTTCAAACCGGTATTGATCGTTTTGACTTCGTGCAATTCCAGGACGCGAGCTCGCATTAGCGAGTCGTCTTCTGTGGGTGTTTGTTCGTCGTCGTCGTCCAGATCGTCGCTGTCGCTCGATCGGGAACCATCTTCGATCAAATCATTGGCCTCCAAGAAGTCGTCAACCGCTTGACGAGTCAAGAGCCAAGCATCCTTGTTTCCATAAACAACGTGAAAAACTGGAAGTCGGCCGGTCTCCAAAGCCGCTCGTTCCGCGTGCGCCTTCAAGCTGACTCCATGCTTTTCTAAAGCGAGTATCGCTTCTTCCATTGAGGCGAGGTTGTTGCACATGCTGGCCATCTGATCCCCTTCGATCAACAATCCGTTGCCATCCTCTAGCGCACAACCGTCCATCCCCTTCTTCAGTAGTTGACTACGCATCTCTTCTTCGGACTGCACGTAGTAGGTATGCTTTTTCGACTTCACTCTAAAAAGAGGTGGCCGTGCCAGATAAACATGACCAGCAGCGACCAATTGGAACATTTGCCGATAAAAGAAACAAAGCAGCAAGGTACGAATATGTGAACCGTCCACATCAGCGTCGGTCATGATGATAATCTTACCGTAGCGCAGTTTGTTGAGGTCCTGGTCGGCACCGATTCCACAGCGTATTGCGTAAATCATGCTCTGGACTTCTTCGTTCGCCAGCACCTTATCTTCGCGCGACTTATAGGCGTTGATGATTTTACCACGAAGCGGCAAGATCGCCTGGTATTGCTTCAAGCGACCACCTTCAGCACTTCCACCAGCCGAGTCACCTTCGACCAGGTAGAGTTCGCACTTGTCGCGTTCCTTACTGATACAGTCTCGTAACTTGCCCGGCAGGCCGGCACCGCTTAGCGACGTTTTGCGGCGGACAAGTTCCCGGGCTTTTCTCGCTGCTTCTCGCGCTTCGGCAGCTTGCGAACCTTTGCGAATGATCGCTTTGGCGCTTCGTGGATTCTCTTCAAAGTACTTGGAAAGAGCTTCACCAAACCCCGAATTGACGATACCCTCTACCTCGCTGTTGCCGAGCTTTGTTTTCGTCTGCCCCTCGAACTTCGGCTCGGGCACTCGCAGCGAAATGACAATCGTCAAGCCTTCACGAAAATCCTCACCAGTAGGGGTGAGATTGCCGAACATCTTGTTCTTCTTGCCGTAATTGTTAAGTGTCCGCGTCAGGCCGGAACGGAAGCCGGAAACGTGTGTTCCTCCTTCGGTGGTGTGAATATTGTTTACGTAGGCGTGCAGGTTCTCGGTCAGATCATTCGTGTACTGCAAGGCAATTTCTACACCGACACCATCTTGATCCACCTCGATATGAATGACGTCCGAGTGCAACACTTCACTGGCGCGGTTCAAGTGTTCGATAAACTCGACGATACCCCGCTCGTAGCAGAATTCCTCGCCTTCGCCATTGCGTTCATCGTGGAATTTGATCCGCACGCCTGCATTTAGAAACGCCAACTCTTGTAGGCGTTTGCTGAGAGTGTCGTAGTTAAATTTTGTCGTTTCGAAGATCTGAGCATCGGGTTTGAAAGTGGTCTTCGTGCCGATTTTCGTCGTCTTGGCACCTTTGTGAATAGGACCCTCTGGAACTCCTCGTTCATACGACTGCTGCCAGACATGACCTTCACGATAGACTTCCACTTCGGCCCATTGCGAGAGAAAATTGACCACCGTGACACCAACACCGTGGAGCCCGCCGGAGGTCTGGTAAGAACCTTTGGAGAACTTGCCGCCGAACTTCAAGACGGTCATGACTCCTTCCACCGTTGATACGTCTCGCCCCATCTGCTCACTCAATTGCTCGTGACGACCGACTGGAATTCCTCGTCCATCGTCGTCCACCGTGACCGATCCATCTGTATTTACCTGCACGGTAATATGCTTGGAAAATCCTGCCATTGCCTCGTCGATCGAATTGTCGACGACTTCATAGACCAAGTGATGTAAGCCCAAATTTGCCGTGTCGCCGATGTACATGCTCGGCCGCTGGCGAACATGTTCCACGTCGGACAAATGCTCCAAATCATCAGGGTTGTATTCGCTTTTTGCCTCGAACTGTCGCTCATCACTCATGGGTCAATTCTTCCTAAGCCTCGCTCGTATCAATTCGGTTCGCTAAAGGCTAACCGTCAACCAACACGAAAACGTAAGTCACGAATTTTTCGACCACAGTCCAGGGCCTGAAGTCGTTTGAGGAGCCTCGCTTTTTCGAACGAGAATTCCTGCAGCATGACAGAATTCTGAACGAACACTTCCAACACACCCCGTTTAATGTTTCCCGTCTGCGAGCGAGCGGCAAGTTGTTCGCCAGCCACCTGCTCCCACGCTTCCCGGAGTGCATTCGCACCTTTGGTCTGCAAGTACCCACGGCGGGCAATCAAATCATTGACCACATCACCTATCTTGGCAGGAACACGGACCCGAACACGACGTTGCTCGTAGAGCCGTTGTAAATCGCTGTGTTCCTTGCTCAGTTCGTTTCCGCCCTCAGCCATCGTTACCTATCCTTCTACCGATCCCTCGTGCTCGACTCTCACTATCGATCGGGCGAGAGCGGCATCACGACATAGCCGTAACTCTCATCGGCGATAAACAAGACAGGCGACTCCGCCGACTCAAACTCCACCCTAATAGTCTGTTCCAATTCCAACACTCGTAGAAAATCGCTCACATAGCGATGATCCAGAGTCACCACTATTTCTGGTCCCGAGTAAGCAATCGGCACTTCCACGCGCGAGTCTCCTTTTTCGGACGTCGACGCACTCAGTACCAATGTTCCATCACCAAACGTCAGATTGATCCCCCGACTCTCCGTGCTGGCCACGATCGATGCCTGACGCAACGCAGAATAGAACGGCCCAATGGTAATGTCCGTTGACCGTGCATCAACTCGTTGCGGAAACACTTCTTGCCATTTCGGAAAACGGCCTTCAACCAACCTCGAATAGAACACAAAATCTTCACACCGAATAAGCACATCATTGCTGCGAAGAGCAACTTGCACATCACCATCATTGTCACCCAATGCCCGTTCGAGCAGTTGCATGGCCCGCGTTGGAATAATCGTCATCACACCACTCGACACCGAGCCAACGGTCGTCACGGGACCAGTCATTTTTGCCAACCGCCGACCATCCGTGGCGACGCCGACCAACGTGTCACCGTCGCATTCCAAAAGCACGCCGCCCAGTGCATACCGGCTACTCTCCGTGTCAGTGGCGAACACCGTTCGACGAATTAACTCGTGAAGCAATCGTCGTGGCAACTCGACGTAGTCCGATTCCGTAAAATCAATAATCGTCGGATACTCATCCGGATTGGGCGACGGAAGTTCAAAATGACTATGTTGCCCCTCGATTGTGACGACATTGTCCTTCACGTCCAATGTCAACACTTCATCCTTGCTCTCGCGAAGAATTAACGAAAACCGGTCGACAGGAACCACGAGGTCTAAATGTTCTTCTGTCGTCTCGACCCCCGCCATCGTAGCCCGAATTCCGACCTCCAAGTCGGTCGCCATGATCACTGCTTTGCCATTACGAATTTCAATCTTGACGTACTGGAGAATTTCTTTCGGGCTGCGACTTGGTGCGACCATCGCAGCAAGAGAGAACGAAGAGAGCATTGCATCGCGTTGGAGTTGAATCTTCATGTTTGATTAAATTAGTAAATAGATTTTTGAATAATCAGTATTATTTATAAACAGCATCGAAGTGTTGATAACTTCCATCTGTTAAACGTTAGCAGCCGTTTTCTTGGGACTTATGAGCCCCGGTGGGGTGTGAATATCCGGTCATTAGGATGTTCATAAAGGTGTCGATGAGCTGTCGATAAAGTGGACTTAATTGCGGTTGATCGGGAAGTCTGTTGGTAACCTTGAATCGACCGACAATTGTCGACGGTCTTTTGACAAGTATTCCCCAAGACTGATGCTTGGGCTGTGATCTTGTAGCGTTGGTTCGACGGCGAAGTATGGTCGTAGATTTTAGTTCTCCCAACCGTCGTCGGCGGTCAAGTGATGAGATATAGGGGAGAGTTCTTCGATTAGGTGTTCCACCGTAGCCCCCAGCTGCTGATTCCCAGCGATCTGTTCGGTTATTTTGCGGCAAGCGTGCATCACAGTCGAGTGGTCGCGATTGCCGAATTCGCTGCCAATTTGTTTGAAACTCTGTTTAGTAAGTTTTCGCGATAGGTACATCGCCACGCCCCGAGCCTGAGTAATTCCTCGCTGTCGTGATGCGCTGATCAGATCTTTCGTGCGAAATTGAAAGGCCTGGGCCACGGTCGATTGGATCTTGGCGATCGGCACTTCCAGTCGCAATATCGGTTCCAGTAGTTCGCGAACGTCGGCAATGTTGACGGTCCCGTCGGGTCGCATCACCTGTCGTACCTGTTGGACACAATGTTCAATTTCGCGGAACGTCGAACCGACGGTCAAAATGTTGGCATGTAACCAGTCGACAAGGTCCGCGGCGAGCTCCACACGGTGTGTCTCGGCACATTGTTGGAGTAGTCGGCTGCGGACGGACATGTCCGGCGGGTGGACTGGCACGACCAACCCCCCCTCGAGACGACCCAATAGACCGGGTAATAGTCGCGATTGACCGAGCGGCGACATGATTGACAACAGCACATGAGTCCGTGATTCCACCAGCTGATCCAGTGTTCTGCAGAGTTCCTCTTGTGCCGTTTTTTTGTTCTTAATCTGGTGAACGTCATCCAGGGCGAAGAAGTCAATGTTGCGAGTACGGTTGCGAAACTCGGCCAAGGAATTGGTGTCGAGTGCGTCCGCGTAGTCCCGCGCGAAGTCGGCCGCCGTACGCACATAAACGCTGGCCGGTGGGTAATGGTGTCGATAGTTTGAGACGAATCCACGCAGCAACAGCGATTTGCCGACACCTGTGGCGCCGCAAAGTGTCGTTGGATGGTATCGGCCGCGCCGTTTCAAGAACATTGGAGCGACGACGGCCAATGACCCGTTGTGGTGGTCACCAGCAAACACCAAACGCTGCAGCGACGTGGATTGACGCGGCATCGGGCTTCCCAACGGAATTGAAAACGCTCCGTGTACCACGTCCTTTCCTACCTCCCATTTAGATCCCAATTTTGGTTGCCCAGCGAAGCACGTATTGTAGCGTTTTTTTCGCCGCTTCGCGACGCCTGAACGAGGATCCAGGAGCCCAAAGTTCAGAGCGAGAATCACGGGTAAAAAGACCGTGGAATGGGAGGTCTGAGGGACAGGGGAAACGACTTCCAGCTGGCGGACGCGGTCATTCCAAAATCATATCGTTGGCCGTCCCATTTGTGGGAATCATGGGAAGCACATGTTCCTGATACGGGACCTCGACATCCAGTAAATAGGGGCCGTTGTGGTTGATCATTTCCTCCAAAGCAGCTCGCAAGTCGGATTTCTTGCTGACCGACTCCGCAGCGCACCCGTATCCTTTGGCAATCATCACGAAATCAGGGTACCGCTCTTTGGCAAAAGCGTTCTTGCCGTCTCCCAAGGCCTCCGCATGGTGAACCGGACCGAGATACGTATGTGCCCGTTTTCCGTCCATGAATCGATCTTCCCACTGCACGACCATGCCCAAATGTTGATTGTTCATCAACAGAATCTTCACTGGGATGTTCTCGCAGTGGCAAGTTGCCAGTTCTTGAATATTCATCTGGAAGCTGCCATCGCCATCAATGTCGACTACGAGCGCGTCCGGGCGGGCCATCTGAGCTCCCATGGCGGCTGGTAGCCCGAAACCCATCGTTCCGAGCCCCGAGCTGGAGAGCCAAGTACGCGGTTGCTGGAATTGATAGAACTGTGCCGACCACATCTGGTGTTGGCCCACACCTACCGCGATGACGGTTTCCCGGTCCTGGGTGAGATCCGACAGCTCGCGGATGGCGTGTTGCTGGAGAATGCCATCAAAGTTCTCATCGTATTTGAACGGTGTGTCCGCCTTCCATTTCTTGCACTGCTCGACCCACGAACCAATGTCCGTCTTCCGCTCAACGATTTCGTTCAGTGCCTGTAACGTCGCTTTGACGTCCGCACACACTGGGATATGGGCTTGTTTGTTCTTGTTCAGTTCGGACGGGTCGATGTCCACGTGCACGATTTTTGCCTGTTTTGCGAACTCCAGTAGTTTTCCCGTGACCCGGTCGTCGAAGCGGACACCAAGACTAATCAACAGATCGCAGTCACGCACGGCCCAGTTGGCGTACGCGCTTCCGTGCATTCCTAACATGTCCATCGAGAGAGCATCGGTGTTGGGGAAGGCGCCCAAACCCATGACGGTCATCGTCACCGGTATCCCCGTCTTGGCGACGAATTCGCGGAGCTCCTCACTGGCATTCGAGGCAATAATTCCACCACCCGCATAGACCATCGGGCGCTTGGCCAGCTTGATCGCCGCCGCAATCTGGTTGATCTGCTCCGGTTTGGCGCGAGGAGTCGACACGACGTAGCCCGGCAAATTCATCGGCGCGTCCCAGCGAACCGACATCTTGTCAATTTGCACGTTCTTGGGCAGATCGATCAACACGGGGCCAGGTCGGCCAGTGGTAGCAACGTGAAAGGCCTCGCGAACCACACGGGGTATGTCGGCGATATCCGTCACCAAGTAGTGGTGTTTGGTAATTCCCCGACACACCTCCACAATGGGTGTCTCTTGGAAGGCGTCGCTGCCGATCACCGATGTGGGCACTTGGCCCGTGATGCAAATCAAGGGAATGCTATCCAACTTGGCGTCGGCGATGACGGTCACAAGGTTGGTCGCCCCCGGACCACTCGTCGCCATGCATACGCCCGGTTTTCCGGTCGTTCGAGCGTATCCCTGCGCCGCAAACCCACCACCCTGTTCATGTCGTGGCAACACCGTGCGGATCTTGTCCGAGTATCTTCGCAACGCTTGGTGCAATGGCATGCTCGCCCCACCCGGGTAGGCAAAGATCACGTCGACTCCATGCTCGACCAGCGATGCGACGAGAACATCCGCGCCGGTCATCATTTGAGTCTTCTGATTGGTCGTCTCTGGACGGGTGGACATGGGTCTTCTGACCTCCAACACAACGGGTCTACAGCGCGGCTAAATAAGCCAAGCCCTTCATTTTAGGAAGGTTGCGACAATCACACAATGTTGAATCGCCAGTTCATGGGCGACACATTGAGCCTTTCATCGGTTCGCGTGTGTTTCAAATTTTGGAGCCAAAAATCCCCCTCGAGAGAGTGGTTGAGTGAACAAGATGTTCATCGAGAGTTTTGCTGGCAGGCCGGTTCGGCAGATGTCGTCGATCACCAATTGGCCGTTTCGGTGAGGAATTGTCGGATGATCCTATTTACGGACTCGGGTTGTTCAAGAGGTGACATGTGACCCGCATCCGGGATCACCTCCAGACAAGCGCCCGGGATCCTCTCGGCCATCGTCGCCATTTCACTAGCCGCCGTAATCTGGTCCTCGCGACCGCAGATCAACAGTGTGGGGACATCGATCTGGGCCAATAGATCGGTGGCATCTGGTCGATCCGCCATCGCCTGCAGAGCGGCGGCAATAGCTGGCGATCCGGTTGCCATCATCACTTCTCGCGTCGCACGGACACGGTCCTCGCGCCGCTCGACTGTGGAGGTAGCAAACAGTTTTTCTAGCATGGGATCGGCGATGACGGTTGGCCCTTCCTCGAGCACTCGCCGTGCTGTCAGCCGTCGAGCTCGCCGCATTTCTTCGCTGTCCGCGGCTGCCCGCGTGTCACAAAGAATGAGGGCCGAAAGTCGTTGGTGGGCCGGTTGCTGTAGAAATTGCCAAGCGATGTAACCACCCATCGACAGACCGACATAGACGAACGGCTGCTCTGGAATCGTCACCTCGAGCAAGTCGTTTACATCCTCCGCCATTTGGCCCAGCGAAAGCTGGTCGACCGGCATGTCGGAACGTCCAAAGCCTCGCAGGTCCACGGCCAGAGATCGAAATTCGGTCAGTTCTTCGTACTGGTACTGCCACATCGTGTGGTCGAGTGGAAATCCATGAACCCAGACGATGGGTTTTCCTGTCCCACAATCGTGACAGTGGAGTTTGTTTTCGGGCATTTGCCAAAATCCGTTTTTGGGGCGTATTAGCGGGAGACGATGGGATGCTCTCTAAGCACCCCCCTCCACGGGAATGAGCATCCGGATCAATTGGATGCCCAGAGCGACAGCGAGCAGACCGGCGGCCAGGTTGAGTGCCACATTTCCAATGGCGTTTAACGAGTTTCCTTTCTCCCAAAGTCGCAGCGTTTCGTTGCCGAAGGTCGAGAAGGTCGTCAAGGCGCCCAAAAAACCGACTCCAAGCACCAAATGCCAATGCGTCGGCACGCGTTTCAGAAGATGGTATTCGCTGAGTGCTCCCAGCGCAAAACAGCCGACAACGTTGACGATCAGCGTCCCCCAGGGCATCCCATGCGGCAGCCAACGGAGCGAAGCAAAGGTCACCACGTAGCGGGCAACCGCTCCACAAGCACCACCGCAGGCGACCCACAGAACTTCTCGAATCATTGGCCGCTTACCTCATCCGCTTGATCCAACGGATATTTTTGTCGATTCTTCACCATTTTTTCCCGCATGCAGGATGCCAGATCGACGTCCAGTTCGTTGCACATTGCCATAGCGTAACAGACCACATCGGCGATTTCCTCGCGGACGGCCTGCATCAATTCAGGTTCCTCGGCGATCGACCGCGACCGCTCGATTTCCATCCACTGGAAATGTTCCATTAATTCAGATGCCTCGATTGCCAGGGCCATGCTGATATTCTTGGGCGCATGAAACCGCTCCCAATTCCGCTCGGATACGAATTTTCGCACCATTTGACGCAATTCATCGACGGTGGTGTTGGCATCATTCGAGTCGAGACCGGCGGTCGATCGCTCACTTGGATCGGTTGTGGACAAGGTTGGTCTCCGGGGAAATTCAGTCGAGAAAGGGTCAGAATCCGTAACGGGTCGTCTCGTGCGGCGAAATCGGCAGGTCGTTTTCCTGCACCTCATTGACGAAGTGATTCAGAGTAAGAGAATTCAGTATCCCTGAGGACTCCGCGTCATCGGAATTTCCAGCACTTGACGAGGCACTTATGAGCGTTTTGCACCACCACGACCGCGACATTTTTGATGCGATCTCGCGCGAGCACACACGCCAGCGCGATGGGTTGGAGATGATTGCCAGCGAGAATTATACCAGTGTCGCGGTAATGGAGGCGGTCGGTAGCGTTCTGACTAACAAATACGCCGAAGGGTACCCTGGCCGACGGTACTACGGCGGCTGTGAATTTGTCGACGACGTAGAACGGATCGCGCAGGAGCGAGCTTGCAAGTTGTTTGGCGCCGAAGCAGCAAATGTGCAGCCGCATTCAGGATCCCAGGCAAACCAGGCGGTCTACCTATCGACGGTTGAGCCGGGCGACACGATCCTGGGCCTCGATTTGGCACATGGCGGACACTTGACGCATGGCATGCGACTGAACATATCGGGAAAACTCTACAACTTCCTGCACTACGGAGTGACGAAGGACACCAACCTGATCGATTTCGACACGGTGGCCAAATTAGCTAGAGAGCATCGCCCAAAGTTGATCGTCGCCGGGGCCAGCGCCTATCCCCGCGAGATTTTTCACGGCCGATTTCGTGAAATAGCGGACGAGGTAGGAGCGAAGTTATTCGTCGACATGGCGCACTATGCGGGATTGGTAGCGGCCGGACTGCACGACAATCCCATTCCGGTTGCCGACTTTGTCACCACCACAACGCACAAGACACTTCGTGGTCCCCGCGGAGGGCTAGTCCTGACTCGCCAGGAGAACGAGAAAACGGTCAACAGTCGAGTTTTCCCGGGTTTGCAAGGTGGTCCCTTGATGCACGTCATCGCGGGGAAAGCGGTTTGTTTCGGCGAAGCCCTCAGCCCATCCTTCAAAGACTACTGTGGCGCCGTCGTCGACAACGCCAGGGTCCTCGCCAGCGGGTTGCTCGCTGGAGAACTCTCCCTGGTCAGCGGTGGTACGGACAATCACTTACTGTTGGTGGACGTAACGCCGCTGGGGATCGGTGGCAAGATCGCGGAAAACGTCTTGGATGCCTGCCATATTACGGTGAACAAGAACATGATCCCATTTGACGAACGAAAACCGATGGATCCGTCGGGTATTCGAGTCGGTACACCGGCGCTGACGACTCGAGGAATGGGTGCTGACGAGATGCGACGGGTAGCCGATTGGATCTTGGATGCATTGCGTCACCCGGAAGACGGTGCGACCCATGAACGGATTCGGGGCGAAGTCGCGGAGTTGTGTCAGCAGTTCCCCGCTCCGGTCGATGCGGAATCCTCTCATGTTCGCAGCAACAGTTGATGTGCCATCACGGGTTGTGCTAGAAAGCGGTGCGGCTGATCTTTTTGTGACTCGAAGCGGGAAGGAACTTGAAATATGGCGTCCAATCGAATCCTGATAGCGGACGACAATGAGGCCAATTGCGATCTGTTGGAAGCCTACCTGTCGGACGTTGACTGTGAAATCGAGTTAGCAGCCGATGGGGAAGAGACGTTGGCCAAAGTCGCGTCCTTCCATCCCGATCTCATCCTACTCGACGTAATGATGCCAAAGCTGAGCGGATTTGAGGTCTGCAAGCAACTGAAGAGCGATCCGGTCACGAGTCGGATCATGATCTTGATGGTAACCGCTCTGGGAGAACCCGGAGATATCGACCGAGCGGTCGAAGCGCAGACGGATGATTTTCTGTCCAAACCGGTAAAGAAGGCGCAACTTGTCAAGCGCGTCGAAAATATGTTGCGTCTGAAGGATGTGACCGACGAGGTCGATCGCTTGCGGCGATACATCGAAGAGTTACAAAACGATTAGTGCCGCGGACGCAGCCAAGGGTGGGGTAAGCATGCCTGCACACCTTGGTCTGGGTACCCAAAATCGCAATCTGAAACCTACGCCACTGATTTGGCGGCCGTTGAGGGGACTAAATTGTCTTGCCGAGGGCCACGATTAGGGATTATCCTGACAAGTGTCTAGTTGCCAGGCGAGGAGGCAAGATGATTACCGCAGCCGTTCATGGGAATTCAGTTCGCTGCCGCAGGTTGCTGCCGCGAATAGGCCTTCGTCCGCTGGCGTGTACTGTGGCGGTGGCGTTATGTATCGGTACGGTGTCATTGGCGCCGGCAGACGATAATGCAAACGAGGTGCCGAGCGAGGCCGAGTTGCGGGCCTTGGTCGAACAAATGGGTGACCCGGAATTTGCTCGTCGCGAAGAGGCGCAACGGACGCTCGAAGGATTGGGTATCGAAGCCTTCGACATTCTCCGCGAAGCGAAGGATCATCCGGAACTCGAGATCTCTCGTCGTGCTCGTTACTTACTTCGTCGATTGGACGTCATCTGGTACGAAAATACCGACTCTCCCAATGTCAAAGGGATCCTGGAAAAGTACGGTGCATTATCCAAAATCGACCGCGCCACTCGCATCGACGCGCTCGCCTCGCTGCCGATCGAAGAGGGCGTCCCGGTCCTGTGCCGCATTGCTCGATTGGAGACGGACGATCGCTTGTCGAAACGGGCCGCGGTTTCGCTGATTCGTGCGAAGTACTTTGACGATACGGAAGAAATTCGCATTGGAATTGCCGAACAGATCGAGAACGCAACCAGTCGTGGTCGGCGAGTATCGGTTTCATGGCTCCGCACGTTTGCCGACTCATTGCGGGACCCGGAAGCGAATGTGCCAAATTGGCGGAAGGTGGTGGCGGCGGAAAGAAAAAACTATGCAAATTATCCAGCGACATCCAGCAAGTCGATTCTGCTGAGCCTATTGAGATTTGAAACCGAGACACTCTTGATGGTCGACGAAAATTTCGCGGCGAAGGAGGCGGCGGTGCAGACAGCGGAGTTAGTTGAGGGCAAACAGCATGAGTTATTGACCCACGTCGACTGGTTGCTGGATCGCGGGTTCCCAGAATTAGTCGTCGTGTTTTCAAAGGATCACCCGGTGGCATTTGATGATGGACTTGGACTCCGTTATCGGCTTGCTGAGGGATATCGAAAGGCTGGCAAGGAGGACGAGGCGACGGAGGCTGCCACCAAGGCACTCGCTCATCGTAACGCTGACTACCCGGCTCATTTGGAAGTCGCTGGTCAACTGGAGTCACGGGGTTTACATGATTGGGCAGAAGCCGAGTTCCGATTTGTCGGGGACGGTGAGGACGAGAACCTGGTCTTTTCTTATCGCGCTAGAGTCAGCCTTGCCGAGATGCTGCGTGACCAATTCCGTTCGCTTGAAGCAGCCACAGTCTTGCAAACCGTGTTTGATGAAATTGACAAAGATCCGCAAAAATTGGGCGTATTCCACCAGTATCGCAAGACGGAGAATTCTGTACGGTCACGAATGTATTACTTCTATTACTTGACGTACAAGAAAAAGGGCGACATCGAGAAACAACGGGAGTCGTTGGAGAAGGGATACGCAGCGTATCCGGACGACGTAGATTTGTTGATCGGAATGTACCGATTTTCACAAGACAACGAACAACAAACCTACGCGACTACTGTTCAACAGCGGCTCAAGGTCAGCCAAGCTAGGTTGCTCAATACGGCCCAGAGGTACGAAGAAATGGGTCAAAACCCGCGATCGATGCCGAATGCGTCAGAGTTGATCGCCCATTTCAATAATCAGTACGCTTGGTTAGTCGCCAACACGACCGGAGACTACGGTGAGGCGTTGCGGCGGTGTCGTCAATCGGTCGACTTGATGCCCGATGCGTCTGGATATTGGGACACGCTGGCGCGGTGCTACTTTGCAAAAAAAGAATATGCCAACGCCGTCAAGTACCAAAGGCATGCCGTCTCCCTGGAGCCGCATTCTGGCCAGATTAAGAAACAACTTGAGTTGTTTGAGAAGACTTTGAAGAAGGAATCTGATCAGAACGAGGCGGGCACGTGAGCCAGTCCGATGGAGACGACGTTGCGGCGATTGCGGATGTAGGTCCTCGAGTCTCTCGCCCGTACAACGCCGGCAATCAATATGGACTCATCTTGGTTTGCCTATCGGTCGTTGTTGCATCGATGACGATGAGTATCCGCGATGGCCAGCGCGTGCGGTTGTTTGGATTTCCAGAGCTGCCAGAATTGTGTCAGTTCCGATCGATATACGGAGTCCAGTGTCCCGGCTGCGGCTTGACGCGATCGTTTATTTCTATGGGTCATTTCGATGTCGTCGCGGCGTGGAATTATCACTCGGTTGGCGTGTGCTTTTTCCTGTTGGTCGTCTTTCAGATCCCGTTTCGCTGCTTGCAAATTTCGAGGCACCACCGCCGGTTGCCCCAATTGCACCTCGGGCCCGCCCCACAATGGGTGTTCGGTACCTTGCTGGTCGCCGCAATGATCCAGTGGATCAGTCGGCTGCTGTGATCTGAGCCGAACGCGCTAGCGTCGGGTTCCCGTGACGTTTGCATTTTGTAGCCGGAGCAACGTTGAGAGGGAGGGCTTGGTCACTTTCGGCGAAAGTGACCTACTAGCGTGTAATGGGCACTCGGTAGATTCGCCGGACACGATGATTCAACGTGTCCCCGATGTAAACGGACCCGTCGCTGGCAACGCAGATGCCATGGGGTCGATTGAGCTTCGCGGTGAGTGCGTCGCCGTCGTCACCTGCGTAGCCGCCGGCGTTGGGTCCGCCTCCCGCAATCGTCTCCACTCGACCCGCCACAAGATCGATGCGACGGATGGCGTGGTTTTCGGTGTCCACAACGTAGATCGAACCATCCGGTCCGACGGCAACTCCCTTCGGGCCGTTATAGCTGGCTTGTTTGGCGGCGATGTCGCCCAACTCGTACCCTTTCTTGCCGCTGCCCGATACGTGTTTCCAGCGACCGTTCAGCAACTTCCAAACACTGTGACCTTCACGAAGGGCAACCCATATCGTGTCGCTTGCAATACAAAGCGCTCGCGGGCCGAGTACTGGTTGTCCGCGGGCCAACTGTCCGTCTACGGGCAACGCTTTTTTCTCCGTACCAGCGATCGACGTCACAGTACCCGTTCGCAGGTCGACCTTGCGAACGCGATGGTTACCGATATCGGCAATATAAAGTCCCCCGTCGTCATCCAGTGCGATACTGTGAGGCCTACTGAAGCGTGCCCGCAGCGCCGGGCCGCCGTCTCCGGAATAGCCCGCTTCTCCTGTCCCGGCCACTGTCGAGATATCTCCGGTGGCTCTGCTTACCTTGCGAATCAGATGATTTCGCATCTCGACGAAGTAGATGTCACCTTGTCCGTCGAAGCGGACTTCATACGGTTCGTTGAGCTGAGCGGCAATAGCCGGTCCACCATCTCCCGAATATCCTTTGGTGCCGTTGCCCGCAATGCACTGGATCTTCTTCGTCTTCAGATCCATTCGCCATACGCGGTGGTTGCGGACTTCGGTAATGTACAATCCACCGTCGGGACCGACCTCGACACCAAACGGATCGCCAATGTTGACGGAGGTGCCAATCCCTTCTGCCGCACCCCGGTCCGGTTGTCCCGTACCGGCGATCGTCTCAATCCTCCACTCGAACGAATCGGCCGCAAATGAAGTCTGCTGCCCAAATAACGGTGCGACGCTAGCGAGAGTCAAGAGTACAATTCGCATCATGTTCGATCGTCCAATTCGAGTCAATTTGATCATGCCTTACGCGCACCTTGACGCGTTGGCTACGTTATAATCGGCCGTTGCTAATTTCTCTATGACAAAGCAGGAAAGCAGAACGCATGAATCGTCTGGCACTGCATTGGCAAATCTTGATAGGCATGATTGTTGGCGCCGCCATCGGTATTACGCTCAATGTGTCGAAGGGGACACGAGAACACTCGGTTTCAACCGATGAACTTCCCAGCGGGTTGTCCTCGCTGGAATTCGCGGATTCGCCCAGTCTTATCAGGATCTCCTATCAACGTGACGATGGATCACCGATCGTGGAAATCGTCATCGATGGGACTCGCAAGACCGAGGGAGCGTTAACGACCGTCGAGCAGTTGAAGGAACATGACAAGGACGCCGCTAGGTGGTTCCATCAGTACGGTCGCAGCCCTGCTCGTCGTGTTGGCGATGCATCAAAACGGTTGGGTGGGCTGTTCTTGAGATTGCTCCGCATGGTTGCGGTACCCTTGATCGTCACGTCGCTGCTCACGGGTGTGACTGGTTTGGGGCACGCCGGTCGGCTGGGAAAGATGTTCGGTCGAACACTCACCTACTACCTGGCCACGAGCATGATCGCCATCACGATTGGCGTGTTCATGGTGAACGTTGTCCGACCCGGATTACAGGATAATGTGGCCCCGGCGAAAAACGTCGTCACCGACGCGGACCAAACGCTCGGTGAGTTATTGTTTGCCCAATTGGAGACTATGATCCCGTCCAACCCGTTCGCCGCTCTAGCCGACTCGAGTTTCCTGTCGATCATTAGTTTCACGTTGGCTTTTGGGATCTTTGCCGTCATTGTCGGTGGGCGTACGCTGGAGATCATCCGCGAGTTCTTCGACGCCGCCTTCGATGTGATGATGGCGCTGACGATGGCCATCATCAAACTCGCTCCGTTCGGTGTTCTGTTCTTGATGACCTACGTCACGGCGACCCAGGGTCCGGCCGTCTTTAAGTCGCTGTTCTGGTATATGTTGACGGTCCTGCTGGCATTGGGCTGCCATGCCCTGATCGTGCTGCCGGCGATCCTTCACTTTATCGCCAAGAAAAACCCGCTTCATTTCGCTCAGGCAATGTCCCCTGCCCTGCTGACCGCGTTTAGTTCTGCATCCAGCAATGGCACTTTGCCACTGACAATGGCATGTGTGGAGAAACGAGCTGGTGTCAGCAATCGTGTCAGTTCCTTCGTGTTGCCCCTTGGGGCCACGATCAACATGGACGGAACGGCACTCTATGAAGCCGTGGCCGTGCTGTTCATCTCACAGATGTACCACGGCGCAGTGCTACCGCTCGATCAACAGATTGTGGTCGCCTTGACTGCGTTGTTAGCCAGTGTCGGCGCGGCCGGGATTCCACACGCGGGTCTGGTGATGATGGTCATTATCCTGCAAGCGGTAAACCTACCGGTTGAAATGCAAGGGATCATTCTGGCCGTCGATCGAGTTCTTGACATGTGCCGAACCAGCGTGAACGTATGGAGTGATTCGTGTGGCTGCGCCGTTGTCGCTCGTTTGGAAGCTCGCGGTAGCGCGGGAAGTGTCGAAGGGAAGCCGAGTATTGAGGGTGAAGTGTAGAAGTGTCGGTTGAAATGAGGCCTTCTGTTTGACGGGTGCTGCGGTGGACGTTCTTCGTGCCTTCGTGTGAGACGAGGAAGGTGCTCACACGAAGACACAAAGGAGATCATTGCAAGTTAACCCACCCGACATGAGTGCGAGGTCTACTCATTGCACGAAGTTCTCACCGCGCTAAAATGCACGTTTTTCAATTCGACCTCCGTCTACTTTACATGGAAGTACCCATTTGATGTCGCACGCTCCGCTGATTATCAGCGTCTCTGGCCTGCGTGGCGTTGTCGGGAAGACACTGACGCCTCTGGTAGCGCTGGAATTCGCTCGAGCGTATGCCACCCAGATTCCCGATGGCCCAATCCTGGTCGCTCGTGATGGTCGAACCACCGGCCCAATGATTGCGGACGCAGTGCGTAGCGGTTTAGCCGCAATGGGCCGAACTGTTTGCGATGTTGGCGTCGCCGCCACACCGACCGTCGGTGTACTGGTCAAAACTCGAGGGGCCGCAGGCGCTGTGCAAATCTCGGCGAGTCACAACCCACCCGAATACAACGGTATCAAGTTGTTTGGTGGTGATGGTCGTGTACTCACTGCGGTTGTCGGAGCCAAAGTTGCCAAGGCCTACCAAACCGGTAACATCGCATGGGCCGATTACGGCCAAGTCTCCACGGCTGAGACAATTTCCGACACGATCACCGCACATCTTGAAGCGGTACTGGGAACGGTTGATGTGGAGCGAATTCAAAAGTGCCGTTTCAGCGTGCTGTTGGATAGCAATCATGGAGCGGGTGCGGTTTTGGGTCGACCGCTGCTCGAACGACTTGGCTGCAAAGTTGTGATCTTGGGCGAGGATCCAACGGGCCGTTTCTCGCACCCGGCCGAACCGACTGCAGACAACCTGCGATCGGTATTGCGGAATGTCCGGGAGGCCAACGCGGCAATCGGGTTCTGTCAGGATCCGGATGCGGACCGTCTGGCCGTTGTGGATGAGAATGGTCGCTATGTCGGCGAGGAATACACCTTGGCGCTCTGCCTGGATCACCGCCTGCGACAGCAAGTCGGGCTGGTTGTCGCCAATTGCGCATCCAGCCGTATGTCGCAAGACATCACCGAAAAACACGGTGGTACTTTCCTCCGCTCGAAAGTCGGCGAGGCGAATGTGGCCGATCTGATGATCTCTGAAAGCGCTGTTTATGGTGGAGAAGGAAATGGCGGCCCTATCGATCCAAAAGTAGGTTACGTCCGCGACAGTTTCGTCGGCATGGCGCAGATTTTGGACGCCATGGCTGCACGAGGGCTCAGCGTGAGCACGCTGGCCGATGAGCTTCCGGTCTACGCGATTCACAAGACGAAAACTACCGTTGCCAGCGAGCGAACAGCCGCCGCGCTACAGGGTGTCAAAGCCCACTACCCCGAGGCGACCGCCAGCGAATCGGATGGGTTGCGATTGGACTGGCCGGGTCGCTGGTTGCTGGTCCGCGCCAGCAATACAGAACCGATCGTGCGAGTCATCGCCGAGGCAGGTGACATTGGCGAAGCGAAGTCGATGTGCGAAGACGCGACAAAGGTGATTTCTGCTTGCACTTGAGCTCGGTCCGAGCTCGGGTAAAAGAGGCAAAATGATCCGTCTTTTCAAATTCCAACGGAGCATCGCCCCCCCCATTAAGAGGATCGAGACGCTTCTTCCGTTGACTTTGCCTGCGGACACCTCCATACTGAACCCGACCATTATTTCCTTGGTGGAGGATCAGGTATGCTCGTCATTCCGGGCCAACGAGGCAGAGATTTGTGTGATGCGGGTCTGTCCCGACGGCAGTTGATGCAAGTTGGTGGCTCATCCTTACTGGGACTTTCTCTTGCCCAAATGTTGAAGTCGGCCGACGGAGCGGAAAGCTCGACCGGTGGACCCGGTTTTGGCAAAGCAAAGAGCGTGATCCTGCTCTACCTTCAGGGTGGACCCAGCCATCTCGAATTGTGGGATCCCAAAGACAACGTCCCGGATAATGTTCGAAGCGTGTTCAAGCAGATCCCGAGCAAGGTATCCGGCGCCGAGGTCACCGAGTTGATGCCGAAGTTTGCTCAGGTGACTGACAAACTAACTCTGATCCGGTCAATGAGTTACACGCCCGTCGGGTTGTTCAATCACACAGCGGCAATTTACCAGATGCACACAGGCTACACGGCAGACAAGGTCAGCCCGTCCGGACAGCTTGAGCCCCCGACGCCGAAGGACTTTCCAACATTTGGTTCTCAGGTGACGCGATTGCGACCTCCCACGGTACCGATGTTGCCGTTCGTCATGATGCCTCGACCATTGCAAGAGAGCAATGTGGTGAACAAAGCGGGTACGGCTGGTTTTCTCGGTCGTGGATTTGATCCTTACTATCTGTTCCCACCGGGCGATGACCTGGACATGGAAAAGATGGACAAGATCAACGTGAGCGATCTGAAATTGCGACCAGAGGTCACGTCGTCTCGGCTGCAACGCCGATCCCGGTTGCGAGAGTTGATCAGCAACGGGATGCCCGATATCGAGAAAGCGGTGAAAGACTACGATCTGGACACCTATTACCAATCAGCTTTGAGTTTGATCAGTTCCGGTCGGGCTCGAGACGCTTTTGATCTTCGCCGTGAAACCGAAGCGATGCGCAATCAGTATGGCCGAAACACGTTTGGCCAATGCTGTTTGTTAGCGCGTCGATTGGTCGAAGCAGGCACGCGTGTGGTCGAGGTGATTTGGCCGAAAGTTGCCAATTCGGACCGGCACTCGTGGGATGTGCACACCGGTCTTACCGCGCGGATGAAAAACGAGTCGGCTCCCATGCTCGACGCCGGCGTGTCGTCTTTGATCGCCGATTTAGATGACCGCGGTATGTTGGATGAGACGCTGGTGGTGGCCGTGGGTGAATTCGGTCGCAGTCCGCAAAGGGGAGTCAGCACTTCTGGAAACAGCAACAGCGACGATGGCCGCGATCACTGGCCCTATTGCTACACCGCATGTATTGCCGGTGGTGGTATCAAACGGGGCTTCGTTTACGGCAAGAGCGACCAGACTGCGTCGTCGCCGCTCGAGAATCCGGTTCACCCGACCGAACTATTGGCGACCATGTATCACGCCTTGGGTATTAGCTCCCGTTCGATCGTCTACAACCACTTGGACCAACCCCGTGAGTTGGTTAAAGCCGACCCAGTCACGGCGTTGTTCGCCTAACTGACATGGTTCTTTATCTGAGCCGAACGCGCTAGCGTCGGGTCGAACTTGAAGACCCGAGGCCTACGGCACAAATGCACCTACCGTTCGCGCTTGACGCGCCACGTTTCGTCGAAGAAACCTGCGTCGACGATTTTTCCTGGCCACTGCGTTCCCGGCGGAGTCCTCAAATCGACGATGGCCCAGTCCGGAAGTTTGGCGGTTTGCCGAGCGTTGTTCAGGTACGAATACTCGCGGAACGTAAATGAGCTGTTGATCACGACATAGCGATCAGCGTTCAAGGGGTTCGGATAGATGAGGATTGGTGCGTGAAGTTCTGCGGGGAACTTTCCACGACCGGGAACGATTAGGTCTTTGCCGACGTGTTGGATCGGCAGGTCGGCCTGAATACGATTCCAAATGCTATTGGACGAAGGTTCGCCCCACAGAATCAGGTTGCTGTTGGCGATCTGATCATCGGTGATATCGACATCGTTGACCACGCGAGCATGTCCACGAAAATGCCGCCGCCAGTGTTCGATCGCTCGATCCAACTCACTGCGGGCCCAACCGGCGACACGGGGATGTGTAGCCGGTCCGGTGGGTCGGACGAAAATGAACGAGTCCATAAGAGCATCATCAATCGGGCCTTGTAGCCCGCTTCGTTTGCGAAGCTGGTCGTTTGAATGACCTCCCAAAGTCCAGTCGCCCGCATTCACGTACGACGCGAAATAACTGAGGTCCGAGTTGGGTTGCACAGCCAGTTGTTCCTGGCCGTTGATCAAGATGCGCAGAGGTTTCTGCGGATCGAACGGATAGTCGCCCGGGTCGAAGTGAACGCTAACGGCATCAATGTTCTCTGTGATGATCTCGATCTTGGCATTGGAGCGATCCAATGTCGCATTCACGCTCGCTCGCTCCCAGTGTTCCAGTAAGCCGTTCACCGTGATCCAACCGGCCTCGTTGTAGCGCAATGTGTAGGTGACGAACCGAATCGTGTTCGGAACTCGGCGGCGACCGCGTCGAGCCAATGCGGTGACGCGGCGTTCAACTTCATCGCGGGCGGCGGGATGATATTTGTGAGCCGTACCGGGACCGATGACATGCGTCAATTGAATGCCCTCGGCGGTGAGGGCGTAGGCCATCACGTCGGCTGCCTGTTTTTGGCGATCGAGTTCTCCGGAGTAGGCGACGGTCGGGCAGAGACCCAAATTGCGTGCCCAAAGGTTGCAATCATGCATCCGCCACAATCGTTCTTCGTACCATGGCGGTGTCAATGTCTCCTGCTGGAAGGAACGCAGAAAGAGAGGTGTTTCCGAAAACCCAGCACCCGGATTGGCGGCAACCCACCTTGTCGGATAGTGAACTGCCAGTTGCCACGTCGATGCACCACCCATCGAAAAACCGCGTACGCTGACTCGCTCGTCGTCGATCAAATAGTGCCGCTTGACGGCAGCGACCGCTTCCAGAACATCGATCTCACCGGCGAATTTGTTGGCGTTCGAATATCGACCATACGGATGAAGAACGATTCCATCGCGTGGCGTAAACGTACCGGCTTGACGCTGTCGTTGAGTTAGAAAATTGACTTCACTGAGTGTTTCTCCGCGGCCGTGAAACCAGACGTCTAGGCGATACGGCAAGACAGAATTTCGATCGTACGTCTCGGGGATCACCACGCCATAGGGCTGCACCGATCCGTCGATTTTTGAAACGTACCCTCGTACAACCAAACCGGTTGAAACCGTCCAGGGCGCTTTACCAGTGGCTAGATCGTCGGCTCGCTTCTGCCCCGTTTCCAGCAATCTCACCGCTGCCTGAATTTCGCGTGCGGCAAAAAACTCCTGGTACCCGAGCGCATCGCTAACAGCTCGATGAAAAATTTCCACGTCCGGGAGCAGCAGCAACGTCCGCTGGTCCTCACTCTGTCTTAGTTTCGCCACCGAGCGAGCGAGCCGTGTCATTCCCGCTTCGAGCATCCTTCGCTGTTCGGTCGAGACCTTGATGCCCAGTTTGGGAATTCGGCGAACTTTTTCGGGATCGTTGTCTTGAAGACCATCGGCCACCGCGTGCGTGGTGACGGCCCAGAGTGTTAGCAATGCAATCAGAATCGAGCGTTTGAGACTGGATGGGACCATCGACTCAGAAATAGATCTTGGCATCTGGAAACGCCTCTTTTACTTTTTCGTATCCTTCTTGCGTCACTTTGGTTCCCAGGAGCCAGATTTCCTTGAGCATTGGGAGGCCGTGAATTTGAGCGACATCCGCATCCGTGTTTCGCTCATAAAGGAAGACGCGCCATACGCGACCAAACTTGTTCAAATCAACACGTCCACCGACATCCTTGATCGCGGCCGCCGCGTCGATGTTATCCGGTTCTTCGGGCTCAACTTCCTCCGGCTCGGGTTCCGGCTCCGGCTCGGGTGCCGCTTCCGTCTCGGCTTCGGCCTGCGATTTATCGTCCTCCGACGTCACGTCGACATCGGCTGGTGCCGCCTCGGTCGGTGTTTCCTCGGTCGGTGTTTCCTCGGCGTCGTCGTCTACTTGCGGTGAGTCCTCTTCCACAGGCTCATCTGCAATGTCTGCTTTTTTTACCTTTTTCTTGGTGGTGCGGCGAGATTTCGCTGGTCGGCGAGCACGCTTTTTCTCTTTTCCGCCGGTTTCTTCGCTACTCGTCTTCTTGACTCGCTTCTTTTTGGGCTTGCTCTCGTCCTCACTGGGACTACCGAGGTCTTCCTCGAACTCGACGTCGGACAGATCGTCTTCAAACTCGTCGTGGACCATGCCGGTTCCTCAAAACTTCTCGAGATTCGTATGTGATTTGTTTCCAAGAGTTTAACGTGAATGCTCGTTGAGGGAAATGACCCCGCCCCTCAGGCTGGCCGACACCGGAGACACGCATCCAAGCCAGAAAATCAATCACGAGAGGCAAACGAGTGAGCCATGCGGGCTGCCAAGCACTCACTTGCGATTCGCACTCGGTACTGCCATCACAGTGTCAGCCTTCGCCCAGAAGCATTCCGGCGTATCCAACGACCCTGTTGAGATCACCACTTGTGTCTCCGCTGGTCGCATAGGCGACTTGTTCCGCAACGGTGTTTTCGTGCATTGCACGTACCGTTTCCATCGCCAGGACCGCCGGGAGCACGCCACACATGCTAATACCATGTGCTCGCACGGTCTCGAGGAGTCCATGAGGGTCGAAATCACGCATCTTACCCAGGGCCAAGGCATCTCGCCGCCGAGTCTCGGCATCGTCCAGAAAGTGATTCATGTCACTCGAAACCAACAACAAGGGACGAGCCGGCAACATCTTCAAGAAGTCGGCCAACTGACGTGCAGCGTCTCGGCAACGTTGCCAATTGCCCGAGCCCATGACGATACCGACGATCTTGCTGTTCGGAGCGAGTTCGGCGAGAAACGGCAACTCGACCTCGATCGCGTGTTCATTGCGATGCGCGTCGTCGTCTAGCTGAAAATCATCGACGGCTTGCGCCATTGCGACGGCCATTTTTCGATCGGCAGTGAGCGTGTGTCCTGGAATCTGCCATAGGTCGTGAGGCGCGATTGCCCAATCGACGCCATCCCTTGTGTGCTTCGGACCGATGATGACAATCGTTTCCGGGAATTTCAATCGGCAGAGTACGTCCGCCGCGACCTGCCCCGAATAGACCAGGCCAGCATGCGGCACCATCGCCGCAGCCCAATGTCGCTTCCGATCGGCCGC
>DUDC01000126.1 GCA_012959465.1 Planctomycetaceae bacterium | reverse complement strand
GTGTTCAATGTCAATCGTCGCATATCGTTCGAGCGAGGAATTGGTGTCGCCGCTACGACGGCTTCTGGTTCCGACGTGTGCTCTCGCGGACGGGCCTTGGCGGCAACTTGTTCGGGTGACGCGTCGAGCCGCTGGCTATCGACCTTGCCATCGACGTCGGTCTCCAATTCACGACGGTTGATGGCCAATTGCTGAGCATCAGGTAGCTCAACCGGCGTGGTGTCAGCCAATGCGACCGGATCGACTGGCGAATTCAACGCCAACTTCGCTGTTGACCGACTTGCCGGTGACGGAACGTCTTCTAGTTGCGGGTCGACCGTCGCCACCGCCCTCTTCATCGAACTCGGCTCAAGTGTGTCCGTCGGAGTCACTTCGTTTCGATCCGGGACGCCATGATTTTCACTCGGCTTAACTTCCACTTCGGATGGTTCGAGTTGGGCGAGTGCTGTATCCGGCTGTGCGCGGTTGTCGACCAACATGACCTGCGCGTCGATAGGTGGTGAATCCGTAATGCGCCGCTGGCTCAACTGGGACTCCGACTCTGCCAACTTTGGTGTTGGCGTCGGCGCTTCGCGACGGTCGAGGATCGACGGACGCACCGTTTCAACGACGGAGGCCAGGTCTTGGGTCTGTCGTTGCAGGGTTGCTTCCTTCACGGCCTGTTCACGGGAGACGGTCACCTGCTGAGCTGTCGCATCGGCTAGCTCCACCGGTTCGTCCTGCCGCTCTCGCTGAGGCGAGTCGAGTTCGATCGGAACATTGGTCTGCTCTTCGGGCTGCCGGCGAGGTTTTCCGTTTTCTTGGTTCGTCGCAACCACTCGACTCGGTACGCCCAACTTGACAATCACGATACCGAGGATCAAATGCAACAGAATGCTCAGGACAAGAGCAGCCTGCATCAAATACTTGCCGAACCGTCGTCCCAGTTGCCGCAAGACAAGTCCGCTCACCACCGAAAGGCATAAGATCACCGCGATGACAACGTAGGCGTTACTTCTCCAACGTGGATCGTCGAAGTGGAAATTCGCAGCCGCCAGACCGACGAGAAACGCCGCCAGGGCGACCATCGAAACGGCAACCGGCCAGAATTGCTCATCGAGAGACTTTTGACTCCGCTCAATTCGGCGGATGATGCGTCGTTTCGACATCTCCGTCACTCCGTCCTAATCGAGTATTCGGCACCGTATTGCTTGCAAATATTCATCACGGACACGACGTCTTGCAACGTGACTCGCTTGTCCGCACGAATCTTCACGGATTGGGTCGTCGGATTACTGGCCACACGCTCACGGATCACATTTTCCACGCTAGGGAGATCGAGTTGCCGTCCTTCAATAAAGCACGAACCATCCTCGTTCATCTCGATCAACAAATCACTTGGTCGCAACACATCGGGCACAGCCTGTTCGGCCGATGGTAGCTTTACCTCCAACTGCCGATCCGCATCGTCAAATCGCGTTGCAACAAGGAAAAAAATGAGTAGCAAGAAAACAACATCGATCAACGGTGTCATTGTCAACGCTTGTGAAGCAGTCCCTTTTCGAATGGTCACTGACATATGGTTACCCCGCTTCGGGCTCCACAGCCACGGGGTGGTTCGTTCGATCCGGCATTAGCTCAGTACCGGAGGCAGCTTCACGGCGGGCAAATCGAACACGACCTTCGAATTTTTCGATCTGTGGTGACACCTGATCTGCCAATCCTTGAATCTGATGAAATAAACTCTGAATCTTGCCCTCAAAGTAATGAGCCAAAATCGCGGCCGGGATGGCGACCACCAACCCGCCGAGTGTCGTGACCAACGCGGTGTAAATACCTTGAGCAAGGTAGTCGGCTTTGTCCTGTCCGGGCGCCAGCTGAGTCGTATCGTGAAACGCTCGAATCATTCCCCAAACGGTGCCCAAGAGGCCCATCAGCGGAGTCACGGCAGCAGCGAGAGTTAGCCAGCGAACATTGGCATAAAGTCGCTCGGCCTCGCGATTACAGATTTCCGTGACCGCCGTTTGAACTTCCGACTGGGGACGACCGACCTTTTCCAACATTCCCCGTAACACATTCGCTGCGGCCGAGGGGTATTGTTGGCAGATCTTGTAGGCAACGCGCGGATCGAACGGACTGCCTTCGCTGCCCAGACGTCCCAGTTGAAACACCAATCCGACAGGAATTACTGCTCGCTTGCGCAAGCAGATTGAACGTTCGATCGCTGCGGCGCCAACCAAGAGCGATGCTGCAAAAATCGGTAACATCAGCCATATGGAATCCCAGATAAGCGCTGCAAGGTTGAGCGCCTCTTTCTCCGGCTCCACCGCCGCCTCGGTTGCATCTTCCCCGTCGGCCTGAGCGAACGTTGACCGGGGCGCGCAGCTGAACAGAACAAGTCCGAGCAGGAGGCACATCGCCCAACCGATCCACCGCTCCCACGTCGACCGCAATTGCGGACAGGCCAATTCGAAATCCGGCCGTCGGCAGTACTGCATAGTTGTTCCTCTTGATGTGTGACCGGCTCGGTGAGTCGCCACTACCCCGGATGTCGAGCAGTGTTGAACGATCAGAATCGCATGAGTTCCTTAAGACGTAGGCGAGCCTGCTTCGAGTTGTTTCCGTCGTCGTGGTGGTTCAATACGTACTCGTAGAATTTCTTAGCTTCATTGATGTTACGTTGCTTGTCACGGCTTGTTTTCGCGGCCGTGACCAACAGTTCTGCACATCGACCGGCCTCCATCGCCGCCCTTGCCTGCCACTTCTTCACGGCTGGCGGGGCTTTGTCACCTCCATAATAAAACATCACTCGCTGGAATTCCTGAATCGCGTCGGCGTAAACTTTTTGCTGAAAACGGGTTTCACCCATCATAAACCTAGCACGCGCCCCGAGTTCGCCGGCGGTTTCGGCCGTGATTGCGTAGTCCCCAAGGGCATTTTCCAACTGATTTAGGTTTTGCCTGGCCCACCCCCTCTCGAGATGGGCTTCTGGGACATAGGATGATTTCGGTTGACGGGTCAGAATCTCCGACAACATGGTGACACTGTCGGTCCATTTCTTGAGCTGAGAAGCCGCTTGACCGCCGTGAAGAAGGGCCAGGGCCTCGACATTTTTGGACGAAAACGGCAACTTCATCACTTGAAGGTAGATCGGAAGTGCGTCGCTGAATTTTTCCAATTTGAAATGACACTCGGCCTGCATGAAAAGACCGTCAGCTCGCAGTTCCCCCTTGGGATATTTCGTCACTTGTTGTTGAAACAACTCCAGCGACTTGTCGTAATCCTGCAACTGGAACCAACACCAAGCCGTCTTGTACGTCGCTTTTTCGCGAATCTCTTCCCGCTCGGCCAACTCCGATTGAGCTGGCAGATACAGCTTCAGTGCTTTCTGAAACTCCTTGGCATTGTATTGTTGTTCCGCCAAATGGAAGTTCGCCTCGGCCGCCAGAGGACTTTGGGAATGTTTACTTGCCAGTTCGGCGAACCAAAGGATGGCCGACTCTTCATCCTCTTGTGACCGATGCGCCCAGGCCAATTCGTACCGCACTTTGTCCGCGTTCACATAGTCGGGGTGATCCTTGATTAGGGAACTGAATGTATCGACTAAGTCGGTCCATTTTTTCAACGTGATCAAAGCCAACCCTCGCTCGTAGTTTGCGTCCGTCGATTCATCTGCTTTGGAATTTCGCACTAGGTACGAATCGATATCGGCCAATGCTCCTTCCGCATCACCTGATTGGCGGCGAGCCATGCCGCGGCCGAGCATCGCATCGTCATATCGGGGACTCTCCGCGCCGGCTTCAATCATCTTTGTGAATACAAGCACTGCTTCTTTCGCCTGCCCCGCCTTGAGGTAACTCCACGCCTCGCCATACAGAGCGAAAGACAGGTGAGGTGATTTGGCATCCAACAGAGCAACTTTTTTGTATGCTGCCGCAGCATCCGGGTACTGCCCTGCAGCGTAAAGCGATTCTCCCAACCAGTGATTCGCTTGACTTGCCAATTCTGCTTGCGGGGAGGATTTGAGAAACTCCCGAAGTGATTTCGCAGCCTCGTCGGTCTTGCCCATGTTTAGATAGGAACGACCGATATACAGTTCCGCTTCGCTTTTTCGGTGCCAGGTTTCCGACGCGGCAACGGCCGCAGAAAAACTGGCTCGAGCTTTGTCGAGCGCTTTGGTGTTGAAGTGACAGAGGCCCAATAGGAAATGTGCTTCGGCGGCTTGCTCGCCCTGCAAGTCGCTCAAGAACGTCGTGACCAAGTCGACAGTCTCTCCGTACTTTGATTGCAGGAAGAGATTAAACGCTAGCCTCAGACGCCAGTTGTTCGCTTCGGGATGTTTGGCAAAACCTTCAATGATTTTCCG